>NZ_SJNU01000005.1:0-244917 GCF_004331055.1 Acinetobacter sp. ANC 4779 | reverse complement strand
AAAAAAACCGCCATTAATGGCGGTTTTGGTTATTGGAATGCGGAAATTGAATTCCACATTTTAAACATTCGGCAACGTGGAAATGCTGGGTTTGATATTCAGTGAAGTGATGTTTGCATAGCAGTTGCTTAAAAGTATTGAACAGCATCATTGACTCCCAATTCAGGTTCGTCTCTCGACGGAAAAAATGTTGGTAGCTTAGTCTTTCCCAATGTCCGTAAGTACATAGCAAATTTAGGAAAACTATTACTTACTGCTGCGGTTATGAGGCACTCACAGCTTACCCTGTATTCAATAAATACTTATAGCATCGTCATGTTTTGAACGAATACCCATTGATCATAGTGCGAATAAAAAATATGTCAAATTTCAGGTATTTATTTAATTTTTTCATTCAAGTAATTTACAAGTCAATTCAAATTTATGATTAAAATTAAGACAAAAAATGGCTAAGTAATAATAGATTTGATGAATACTACGGCTGATTTGTCTATACTCGGTGACACCAAAAAAGGCGGATAATGAGGATGTCTAGTGACCCAGTACGATATTGATTTGGAACTCAGCGACCAAGAAATGCATCTTTATAGCCGCCAAATATTGCTGGATGGGTGGGATATTGAAGCACAGGAAAAACTCAAACTTGCCAATGTCTTGATTGTCGGTTGCGGAGGAATTGGATGTACAACCGCGGAACTTCTGGCCCGTGCGGGTGTGGGGAAAATCACCTTAATTGATGCTGATACGATTGAGATAAGTAATCTACAGCGCCAAATAGCCTATGTAGAAGAAAATATTGGTTTCTATAAATCCGAAATACTGGCTAAACGCTTAAAACAGATTAATACACATATTCTTATTGAATCTCAAACCGTAAAACTGGATGAAAGTAATGCAGAACAACTTATTTCAAATCAAGACTTGGTTTTAGATGGCTGCGACAATTTCACAACACGTTACCACGTCAATCAAACCTGCAAGCAATTTAATGTGCCTTTAATCAGTGCTTCTGCCATTGGTTTTCAGGGACAACTGTTTATGGTTGAAGGGGAATCGGCTTGTTATGAATGTCTATTTCCCAAAGAACAGCATGTCAGTGAAAACCTACGCTGTGCAGACTCAGGTGTATTAGCGACCACGCCTAATGTCATGGCAAGCTTGCAGGCGCATCACGCATTGCTATATTTAGGTTTGGGTAAAACGCCGCTTAAGCAAAAACTGATGCTGTGGGATGGATTAAGCATGAAACAACGCTTGCTTGCTTTCGAAAAAGATACAGATTGTCCAATCTGTCAGGCAAGATAGACCTGCAAACGAATATTTTTTTGCTACACTCACTACAATTTAATTCTAAGCTGACATTATGAAAAACAATATCTGGTTAGATGGACTGCGTTCGGTTGCCCGTGTGGGTGAAACAGCTGTCATTGCAGCAAAAGCAGGCATTAAATACGCCACAGAAAAACCAAGTAACGCAAAACTGATGCGTGAAACTTTTGAATCCTTAGGTTCAACCTATATTAAGCTTGGGCAGTTTATTGCCAGTACGCCTTCATTGTTTCCACGTGAATATGTTGAAGAATTTCAAGGCTGTTTAGATCAAACCCCATCTTTGCCATTTAGCTATGTTCAGGGTGTTTTGGCCTCTGAATTTTCAGGCCGAAATCTAGATGAAATATTCGCTTCAATTGAGGAAAAACCTTTAGCTTCAGCCTCTATTGCACAAGTTCATGCAGCTAGACTTGTAACAGGCGAAGATGTGGTCATTAAAGTGCAAAAGCCAGGTGTAGAAACTATTCTATATACCGACTTAAACGTCTTGCACTGGGCCACTAAAGTTTTAGAAAAAGTGGTACCAAAAGTTAAATTTGCATCACTTGCCGATATTGTCGATGAAATTAAAACCCGTATGGTGCGTGAAGTCGACTTTATTGAAGAAGCACAAAATCTTGATGATTTCGTTAACTATTTGAATGTGACTCAAAATTCAAAAGCCGCAGCACCAAAAGTTTATCACCAATATTCAACCCGTCGTGTACTCACCATGCAGCGTTTTTATGGTGTGCCTTTGACTGATTTTGATGTGGTCAAAAGAGTATCTAAAGATCCGTCTCAGGTTTTAATTACCGCCATGAATACCTGGTTTGGTAGCTTGATGATGTGTAAAAGTTTCCATGCCGATTTGCATGCAGGCAATCTGATGCTGCTTGAAGATGGTCGTGTCGGTTTTATTGATTTTGGTATTGTCGGTCAGCTTAATCCTGAAGTATGGACTGCATCGATTGCATTTATGGATGCGCTGCAAAAAACTGATTACAACCTGATGGCAGAAAACATGCTGAAAATGGGCATGACTGACAAGAAAATTGATACACAAGTTTTGGCCGATGATCTTGAACGGTTATTTAGTGGTGTATTAATGGCTGATCCTCAACAAATATTAAGCTCAAATCCCGCAGATTTAAACGATATTATGATGGATATGGTTGGAGTCGGTGAGCGTCACGGCATTCGCTTCCCGCGTGACTTTGCCTTGCTGTTTAAACAAATGCTGTATTTCGATCGCTTTATGCGCATCCTCGCGCCATATACCGATATTTATGCAGACCAGCGTTTGCAAATGGTGCAAACTCTTGATCCAAAGGTGTTGTTAAAACACTAAGTTATTATTGAGCAAATCTCCTTAAATCCCTCTTTATCAAAGAGGGAATTTTCTTTTTTAAAGGAATATTCAGGAGATTCAAAAATTAAATTCAGTAAAGGATAAAAACATGGATGCAATTATCATTGAAGGTTTAAAGGTTGAGACAGTGGTGGGATGTTTCAATTGGGAACGTCAAATCATTCAGCCTTTGATGCTTGATATGACCATCCAGACCAGTTTGGAACAGGCCTCTCATTCTGATGAACTGGAACATACGCTGAATTATGCGGAAATTTGCGAAATTTCTGCCACGGTTATCCAAAAAGCACAGCCAAAATTGATTGAACATGCAGCAAAGCTTGTTCTCAATGCGCTTTTTACTACCTTTCCCGCGGTTGAATCGATTATGATTACGATCCGTAAGCCTGCCATTATCGCGCAAGCAAATTCTGTAGGAATTCGTCTTGAACGCCACCGAAACGATATTCGCCTTAGCTCTGGCGAGTAATTGTCATCCTGAACACCATTTTAAGCAGGTATTTGCCCAGATTGCTGAAATTGGACAGGTTCAACTCTCTGAAATTTACTTAATTCCATGTCGCGATGGCGTGGGTGCAGACTACTGGAATGCTGCGTGTTTACTCAAAACTAAAATCAGCTTAGATGAAATGACAGCTATCCTCAAAAAAATGGAAGATGATTCAGGCCGTGTACGGCCATCACATCAAATTTCTTTAGATGTCGATCTGATTGCATGGGGAGAAGACTTGTCTCGTATGCAATTTAATCCGAAGAAATTACCGCTGGCAACTGATGTCAAAATTCCGATGCTGGATATTTGGCAGAGTGTCGAGTTTCAACATGAGCAACATCAGTTTCCAATTGTGCATTGGGTAGATTAAAGCTTACTAAGTTCATCAGATAATGAATTATATTTTTTGAAATAGCCTAAGCAAATTATGACTTTAATCTAGAAGTATTATACGAATTGGCTTTAACAACAAAAACTATAGAAATAGGTGAGTGTTGATAAACTCTGACGGATTAAAATTGTAAAAAATAATCAAATCTTAAGCAGAGAAGGTGATAGATCATTTAAAAGCCTGATCTTTGCAGACTAGGCTCTTTAATCATAGTCAAGCACAGGAGGTTAAATGAATACTAAGAGCAGTTAAAAAATTATTATTTTTCATGTGTTTATATTATTTAAACTAAGCTAAAAAACTGTAAAAAGCCCGCTTGGAAACAAGTCAGCTTTTTTTATCACAAATGCTATATTCCTCCAATAAAAATGATTAATATTTAACCGAGTTAATGCTTTGTTGGGTGTTATCAATTCATCAACTGCTCAAATTATCCCCAATTTTTATGGATAAAAAGGGGGCAGTGTTTAGCCTAGCTCGTACGTATTTGCTTATGCTAATTCAGGATCTTTATGTCTATACGAGATATTAGGATTTTTTTGATAGGGACATAGAGAACAGGATGTTCCAGACAATAAAAAGAATAAAAAATAACATAAGGAATGTGCGGTACGACAGGAGTTATACCTAAGCAGCAAATACGAAAAAGCCCAACAGGAAGTTGGGCTTTTTTTATAAATGCTGTTAATTATTCATAATTTAAAATACACATTTTTATAAAATAATTTACATATATTCAGTGACTTGATTTTAAAATAGGCAGGGAAATTATTTTATTTTGCTGATGAAATATATATGCTTAAAAAAGCTACCAAGTTTGTCTTGGCAATCAATAATAACATGGTGAAGATAGTAAAATTATTATCAAACATATTACGAAATGATGAACTGGAACGATCTCATCCAACACTATGGTTATTTTGCCATTTTTATAGGTAGCTTTTTTGAAGGTGAAACTGTTCTTATGCTGGGAGCTTATGCGGTACATCAGCATATCTTTAATTTCTGGTGGTTAATTATTGTGGCCATGTTGGGGGGCTTTTTGGGTGACCAACTCTATTACCACATCGGCAAACACTATGGCATTGAATTTATTAGAAAGAGACCAAAATTGGCGCAAAAGTTTGAGCAATCAAGTCGGTTTATTGAAGATTATCCTGTATTAACTATTTTTCTGATGCGGTTTGCTTGGGGCTTGCGTACAATTTTACCCATTTCAATTGGGATCAAAGGCTATCCTGTGTTGAAATACATGCTGGTCAATATTGCTGCCTGTTTTATGTGGGCATTTGTAATTGTGAGTGTTGGTTTGCAAGTGAGTCATTGGTTACATGTGTTCTGGCAGAAAAACTTACCCTATCATCACGATTTTTATATTGTCGCTAGTGTTATTGCGTGTATTTTGATAGTACGTGGTGCTTACAGCATTTGTACTTATTACCGCAAAAAATAATTTAAACAAATCCAGTGCAAGAAACTTAGAAAAAAAGCATAAAAAGCCCGCAATCATGCGGGCGTTCAATCACTCAAGACCAGTTAAATATAGTAACTGGTCTTGGTCATCAACTTGGAAATGCCGGTCATGGCAATACGTACCGGTGCAGGTAAATCAACACCGCCAGCATTCAATGCTGTATCTCTATGATGCAACTCATCTTCATTCATTTGTACCAGAATTTTACGTGAACGCTCATCTTGCTCCGGCAACTGCTTGATATGGTCTTCTAAATGCAGACTGACTTGACGTTCAGTTTCGGCTACGAAACCTAGGCTGTATTTATCGCCGGCAATTCCTGCAATAGCACCCATACCAAAGGACAGACCGTACCAGACCGGATTGAGTAAACTCGTATGGCTATCCAGTTCTTTTAAACGGTCTTCACACCAAGCCAAATGATCTTGTTCTTCAATCGCGGCCTGTTCCATTTCATGGCGTACATTGGGTAGTTTTGCAGTAAGAGCCTGACCATGATAAAGGGCTTGTGCACATACTTCACCGCTATGATTCACCCGCATTAAGCCTGCAACATGACGTGCTTCACTGACACCAAGTTGAGTTTCTACAGTATTGCCAGGATTTTCACGATGTGCAGAGGTCGTTCCGGGAACCAGACTGCGAAGCGCCTGGTCAAACGAATGAATAAATTTGTCTATACCGGTATATTCACGCATAAAATTAATCCTCTGAAACGTCTTTTTGCTGTGCTGCAAGCATAGGCTTAAGCCTAAACAGGAGCCATGTAGTGAAAATTGCGCTTAGAATAGCAGTAATGCTGAAAAGTATTTTAATATCAATCTTGAATATACTTAAGATGATAATCGAAAATATAGCCGAGGATACCATGAATACTGCGTTTAAAATGTTGTTCGCCGCTACTACACGTGCACGATGTGAGCGTGGAGAAAAGGCTTGCATCATGGCGTATAAAGGTACGATATAAAAACCGCCACTAATCCCGAGTAATGTCACAGCCAGCATGACATGATAATAGCTCCAGCCTTGACTAAAGACCTCTTTTAAACCTAGCATTTCACCGCTACGTTCAGGCACAAAGGCTAAACTTGCTGCCAAATAAAAAGCAAAAACTGTTAGTCCAATGGCGCCAATGGGGACCATCTTCAAATTTACCTCTGTACCGCCAATTTTGCGGCACAATAATGAACCGGCACCAATCCCGACAGAGAAGAATGTTAAAAGCAGACTGACTACATTTTCAGAGGCATGCAGGTTTTGTTGAGTTAACTGGGGAATCTGGGTCAGATAGGTTGCCCCGTAAAACCAATACCAAGAATTACCTAATAAAATCATAAAAATAATGGGTAGGCTTTTGGCATATTTTAATGTCTGAAAACTGGTTCTGAAAAAGTTCCAGTCAATTTTAATATCGGGGGAAGTGACATTTTGCTGTAAAACAAAACGACTTGAGAGATAGCCTAGAACAGCAATAGTGACCACAGTCAGGCTAATCCAGAACAGGTTGCCATCTGATACAGAAATCACGGCACCGCCTAAAATCATACCCATTAAAATAGCCATGGATGTGCCAGACTGGAACAAGGCATTTCCGGACATGAGTTCATTGGGTTTTAAAATTTCAGGTAAAATGGCATATTTGATTGGACCGAAGAAGGTTGAATGTACACCCATTAAAAATAAAGCAGTTAATAATAGCCATAAATGCCCCAGTAAAAAGCCAGCAGAACCAATCAGCATAATGACAATTTCGAGTATTTTAATAGCTCGTACCAGTTGTGAGCGTTCATATTTATCCGCAATCTGTCCGGCTGTGGCAGAGAAAATAAAATAGGGTAAAATAAACAATAAGGCTGCGAGATTATTTAGGGTGCTGACACTGGCGCTTTGTTGATTGATCAAACCATAGGTAATGACCAGTAACAGGGATTGTTTATAGACATTGTCATTCAGTGCACCGAAAAATTGAGTGACAAACATTGGTAAAAATCGACGTGTAGCTAACAGATGTTCATTTTTTTCCATGGTTTATGGGCTTCATTAAGTTTTATTAAGAAATGTGAGCATTTGGTAAAATACTATAAAAAATCATGTATTATATTTTCAACCTATACTTTTGTGAAAATTCCAATAGATTTGTGCTTGTTCGAAAGCCGATTTTGGTGATTTCCATTATAAATATTATATTAGTTTAGAGTTCTTTATGCTTTCAAAACTGAATTTTAAAAAGTCGACTCTTACACTAAGTGTCAGCTCTTTCATAAAGTGGGATGACCAACATAAACAATTTTGTTTTAGTCTCTTTTTAATATTACTTGCTCAACAAAGTTTTGCACAAGTAACAGAACCTAATTCAATGGTCACTCAACCAGAATTTCTACAACAACTCAAGAGTGAAGCTGTTAAGCAAGGAATGGATAGTCCTGAAGAAATAGAAAAAATTGAAAAATTTCAGGAAAACAAAACTGAGCTGGATAGTTTGCAAATGCTGCAACAACAAGAACAGGCTGGACAAACTTTAGAAGAGTTTAAGCCGATTGAATTTGAAGATTTAGAAGAACTTCCCATTGCCCCCGTCAGCCAAACCATGGCAGACGAAATTTTTCGTGAGGCTGAAAACGCGAAAAATCAGGCACAGCAATATCGTGCTGGACAAGTTGGTGAAGTGGTAGTTTCCGACGCGACTCAACAAGAACTGGTAGAAATTAATCAAGCACCAGTGAATGTTGATCAATTGATGTCGAGCATTCAAGACGATAGCAAAATTGTGGTTGAAGCCAATGAAGCGGGAATAACTTTACCTGAGTTAGCGGTTGCAGATGAAGTCAAAGAACCGAATTTATTTAAGCGTTGGCTCTATAAGATACGACCATCAAGTCAATTGAATACTGCAAAAGTTGCACGCATTAGTGCGGATGTCGTCTTTACATCAGCTGAAAACCCAAGTGAGGTTTCAGGTAAAGCTTATACTCAAGCCTTGGAAAATTTAAAAGATAATCTTAAGGGTAAGCTTTCCAGTTTTACCCAAGAATCCTTTAGTGATTTTCCTTCAGCACTGCCACAATTAAGAACTATGTCAAATCAGGCAGCTCAAGCAGTCGGTTTTTATAATGCCAAATTTAAATTTGAGAAACTGAGTGAGAATCGGGTTCGGGTAAATGTCACCCCTAATTCACCTGTGCTGATTCAAGAACAAAATGTAGAATTTAGTGGTGCAGGTGAACAACAAGCGCAGTTCCAGGTGATCAGCGTACTACCCGATCAAGATGTCGGTGATATTTTAAATCATGGTTTATATGAACAAACCAAAACACGTATTAATGATGCCGCGGTCAACAATGGTTATTTTGACAGTTACTGGCGTTTGCATGATGTAAAAGTTGCTCAGCCGCAAAATACCGCAGATATCAATTTACGTTATGAAACAGGTGATCGCTATAAACTAGGACCTGTAGAATTTCGGATGAGTGATCCATCGAAACCATTTCCAATCGATATGGATGTGTTGCAAAGTATGGTGTCGTGGGAAGATGGCGCTGATTATACTTTTTGGCGGGTTAACGGCTTGGCGAACAACTTGACCAACTCGCGTTATTTTAACTACACCTTAGTTGATGCAGTGAAACCGGATCCGATTGAAAAACCGCTGGAGCTTCCACCTGACATTCAAGCTTTGGTAGATCAGCAAAAAATATCGGAAAATCAAGCCAGTGTTCAGGATAAAAAACAGACTGTTTCTGCAAAAGAAGTGACTCAATCGGTTGTGGATGAAACACAATTTGCGGGTAAGACCGGTACAGAAGCTAATCAAAATCTGTATCGAACACAAGTAGAACAAGAAACCAAACAGTCTGAAGAAGAACGTTTAAAAGCTCAAGCGCGTGAAGAAAAGAAAATTCCAGTCATCGTGACCTTAAACGCAGACCGTTTAAACAGTGCCGAAGTGGGTGCCGGTTATGGTAGCGATACCGGTGCACGTATTCGTGGTCAGTATCGCCGTGCCATTGTAAACCGCCGTGGCCATTCATTTGATGCCAACTTGGAATTATCCAAAATTCGCCAGTCGATTGACGGCCGTTATAATATTCCTTATCACCATCCATTAAATGACTATATTAGTCTGGTGGGCGGTTATGAGCGTGAAGAACGGGAAGATGTTGCCCAAGGTAATGGATTGATGATTGAATCTGCAGTTGCGGGTGTGGATCGAATTATTAAAAGACCGCGCGGAAACTGGCAACATACGTTTGGTATGCGTTATCGGTTAGATCGTATTACTCAAGATGGTGTGCTAGATTCTGAAGAAATTCCTGATGCATTTTTAGCCAACACCAATGAGCAGCAACAATCCTTACTATTTGGTTATGAGGTTTCTCGTACCACCAGTGATAAACGTGTCAATCCAGGCAAAGGTTTTAAACAGACTTATAAAGTAGAACTCGGCAGTGAAAGTTTACTGTCTGATGCAGATATGGCCATTGTGAATGCGGGTTGGCGCTTTATCTATTCATTGGGGGAAAACGATAACCATCAGTTTGTAGGACGTGGTGACGTCGGTTATATCTTTGCACAAGATTTTACCAAAGTTCCTTATAACCTGCGTTATTTTACAGGTGGTGACCAAACTGTTCGCGGTTTTGATTATAAAAGTTTATCACCAGAAGAAAATGGATTTAAACTGGGTGGCCAAGCTTTAGCGGTAGGTTCTTTAGAGTATAACTATCAATTTAAAGAAGGCTGGCGTGCAGCTGTATTTAGTGACGTGGGGAATGCATACGACAAAGATTTTAATACGCCTACAGCATATAGTGTCGGTTTAGGGGTTCGTTGGGCATCGCCAATTGGTCCAATTCGTATAGATGTGGCTTCAGGCATTTCTGATGATGATCATCCGATCCGTATCCATTTCTTTATTGGTTCACAATTATAAATTTTAACTTTTAGAGAGCATTATGGCTGAAGTAGAACAGCAACCAGAGACAGAAACCAATCGACCCAAAAAACGTCGCATTTTAAGGAGTGTGTTATTCACACTCCTTATAGTATTGGTTCTGCTTATTGCTTCCTTCGCTGTGATGTTTACTACGGATAAAGGCAGTAAATTTTTACTGGATCGAGTATTGGAGCGCCAACAGATTATTCATTATGAATATGAAGGAGGTAATCTGTTAAACGGTATTATTCTAAAAAATATCCTGATCACTTTAAAACCTGTGGATGTCAAAATTGATCGTGCCGATGTGACTTTGGGCTGGCGCGCCATCTTGAAGAAAGAAATTCATTTGAATCGTGCCGATGTACGTAATCTACAAATTATCACTAAAAACCCACCCAGTGATGAACCGTTTAAATTTAGTGAAATCCATCTGCCTTTTGTTTTGCGTTTGGACACGGCAGATGTTGATCATCTACTGATTAAAACGGCAACCAGCAGCGTGAAATTCAGCGATGTTCATCTAAATAATGCACTCTGGTCAGGTACAGAACTCAAGTTTGAAGATTCGCGCATGGATATGGGCTATCTGTCAGTAAAAAATGCCACAGGAGATATGAAGTTTGAAGGAAAGTATCCTTTAAATGCTGTTGGTGATCTGAATATACCTTCCTTAAATAAAAGCTTGAATATTCATGATATTAAAGTGGTGGCTCGAGGTACTTTAGATTCGATCCAGGCGGGCGTGGCAACCAATACACCGGATTTGTTAACCGGTTGGGTGGTGCTTCATCCTGTACGTAAACATGTACCGATGTTTGGCGAGTTGCAGTTCAAACAATATCACTGGCCATTAATGACTGAACAAAAGCTGTTTAGTAAAGACGGTGTGGCGAAATTTAATGGTGATATTGAGCGTTTAAATATCGATGTTGCGACGGATTTGAGTGGTAAAAATATTCCACAAGGTCAGTATAACGGTAGCATGCATACCGATTTAGTTCATCAGCTCGATATTAGTAATTTAAATGGCCAGCTCATGAATGGGGCTGTGAATGTAGCCGGCGTGGTGAGCTGGAAAGATCAGGTGACTTGGGATATGAATGGTCGTCTGGACAAAATTAATCCTAAAGACAAACTGATTCCTCAAGTTGTCCAAGATTTTTTACCGCCAAGTCTGAATGGTAAAATTGCCTCTAAAGGCAGTTTAGACAAAGGTATGCATTTAACCGCATTGGTTGATTTTGACCGGTATGAAACCTGGAATCTCAAACTCGATCAAGCCGAGCAAAAAGGCAAAAAGCCCAATCCGATGCTACTTGATGTTGCGTGGAAAAATATTGACCGCGCCGTACCTTATGTAGGCTGGTTAAGCAGTAAATCAGGTGATGTCCAAATGGCCTTGGTGGAAGGCAGTCAAGATATTCATGTCGCAACGGCTGTGACTAAACATGATAAAGGCATATTGCCTGAAGGGTTCTACAAGGCGAAACTCAATCTTAAAAATAATAATTTAAATGTACCAAGCTTCAGCTATGCAGCAGGTAAAGGCAGCATAAGCGGAAGTGGAAAAGTGGAGTTGCCGAGTGAAAAGCGCCAATTAAAATGGAATGCTACCATTAATGCCAAAGATTTTAATCCACAAACTGTAGTCGATGCTGCACCGGTAAACTTACTCAATGGACAAATCAAAGCTACTGGTTTTGCCAAGCCAAATCAGCAAATTATTCAGTTAAATGGAATTAATTTAACGGGCCGTCTTGCACAGCAAAATAACAATGAAACTATCCGCTTAACCGGGCGTAGTACGGTGGCCCTGATTTTCAACAATGAAAAGTCAGGCGGTGGTTTTAAAAGTTTTGCTGTGAATTATGATGGTGCACTAAATGCAAGTCATATTCAGGCAAGTAAAGGCTTACTCAAGTTTAAAGTTTCAGGTACACCTGAACTGATCAAAATTGCTGAATTGCAGCATGCAGGTATTGCAGGGAAAATTTTTGCCAGTGGTTTGGTCAATCTTAAAAATGGCATTGGCTGGAACGTAAATGCATCCCTGGTTAGATTTAAGCCGCATTATTTTGTCTCATCTGTACGCGGTGAACTATCTGGTAATGTGAAAACTGAAGGTGTTTGGTCGGATACACTAAAACGCATTAATATCGAAAAATTGAATTTGGCCGGTATCATTAATAATAAACCTGTTCGTGGAACAGGGAATTTAGCAATGGTGATTGATTCAAATCAAAAAGGATTCTTGCCCAAACAGTTTGAAGCTAATAATTTGTATTTGTCCTATGCAAAAAACCAGCTTCAAGCAACAGGCAATGCACAAAACTTGAGATTAAAAATTAATGCACCTGCCTTGTATGAAATTTATAGTGGGCTTCGTGGTCGTGTGTATGGCTATTTAAATGTGCAATCTCAACCACGCTTGCGCGCTACGGCAAATCTGGCAGTAGATGATTTTGGTTTTAATAATTTATTCAGTGTTAAAAAATTACGTGTACAGGGTGAGTTACCAACCTCGGAACTTACGCCAACGCTCATGACTGCCAAAATGGAAAGTCTGCGTAGTGGTTCGCGTGAGATTCAACAAGGTGAAATTTCACTGGCAGGCACGCGTAAAGCCCATATATTGAAAGTTCAGGCCGAGAACAGAATTTCCAAATTTTATGTGCAATTGGCAGGTGGTTTTAATGCACAGAATGATTGGCTGGGACAAATTCAGAAAGGTGATTTTGACTCTTTGCGTGCACGTTTAGTGCAGCGTCAAAATGCCTCGGTTATTTACAGTACTGCAAAATCTGAATTATTTGTCGGTGCCCATTGCTGGTCCAGTCAGCAAAGCCAATTGTGTTTCGATCAACCGATTCGTGTCAGTAAAACCAAAGGTAATGTGTCCTTTGTTACCCAAAATGTCGATTTAAATGACTTCGCCGCATTTATGCCTGAAGGTCTGGCCATTACCGGTAAAGTCAATGGATACGCAAAAGCTGCATGGGCACAAGGTGTCAAACCGAAAATTGATGCAAGACTGGTAACACGCAATGGCGTGATTGGCTTGGCAGCAGAAGATCCCCAAGATATTGGTTCGACATTAAGCTATAACGAAATTGGCTTAATTGCGAAAAGTGTATCCGAAGGTCTACAAGTTCGTTTAGATGTTAAAACCCCTGAAATTGGTACAGGTTATGCCAATGTGATTATTGATCCTTATAAAGCCAACAAACCCATGCGCGGTGAAGTGGCTTTTGACCAAGTCCAACTTAAAGTCTTTAAACCCTTTATCCAGGATATTCGGTCACTTGCTGGGACATTGTCATTTGCCGGGAAAATATCGGGAACCCTCACTCAGCCATTATTCAATGGTGAGATGCGCCTGAAAGATGGTGCCATCAGTATGATTTCATTGCCGGTGAATTTAAACAATATTCAGGTGTATTCATCAATTCGACAAGATCATGCCAGTATTAATGGCGCATTTAATAGTGGTCAAGGTGTAGGGGCATTAACGGGTAATATAGATTGGAAAAATGATCCGCGTATTCAATTGTATTTAAAAGGTGAAAATCTACTGATTCGTCAAGCACCGTTAATTACGGCAGTAGTCACTCCAGATTTAACTTTAGATGTCTTGCCATTCCAGAAAAAGTTAAGCTTAAATGGTAAGGTTGAAGTTCCGCGTGCCTTAATTTCTCTGCCTGAAGCTTCAGCGCCGGTGATCAATGTATCGTCTGATGTACGTATTGTTCATGAAGGGCAAGATCAGCTCGCGATATTGAGAGCAGCTCGCCCATGGGATATTCGTGCAGATGTTATGGTAAATCTAGGCAATCAAGTGATTTTCCAAGGTTTTGATAGTCGTATTCCACTACTCGGACGTTTATATTTATCACAACGCGGGCTTGAAACAGCAATGCGTGCCAATGGTGCAATTGGGGTGAGTCAAAAGGTAAAAATTGAAGCTTATGGGCAAAGTCTGGATTTGAATCGTGCGATTGCCCGTTTTAATGGACCTTTATATAACCCAACCTTAGATGTTGATGCCAATAAAAGTATACAAGGAAATATTGTGGGAGTGCGGGTTACCGGAACGGCAACTAGCCCAAATATTCAGGTCTATAACGATGCCGGTTTATCTGAACAGGAAGCTTTAAACGCCATTATTACCGGTCGCATTAATGAAGGTACCAGTGGTATAAGTCAGTCAGAAGGCTTTAAGTCAGATGTAAACAATACCATTGCTGCTGCAGGAATTAGTATGGGCTTGGGCGGTACACGTGCCTTAACCAATCAAATCGGTCGTACCTTTGGCTTGAGTGGTTTAGCACTTGATGCACAAGGAACAGGTGATGATACCCAAGTCAGTGTGACGGGTTATATTACCCCAGACTTGTTTATTCGTTATGGTGTAGGTGTGTTTACACCCGTTAATAAATTGACCTTGCGTTATCAAATGAACAAGCGATTGTATTTAGAAGCGAGCCAATCCTTAGAGCGAGCAATAGATGTATTCTACAATTGGAGATTCTAAATTTATGAAAAATATAGTTTTTTAATTTATTTTATTTGTTTTAAGATAGCTGAAAAGTTGTTCACCTATACCGATGAGCAGCTTTTCATTTTATCTAAGTATTAAGAATTATAAAAACAGGGCATTATCTAATTTTTTAGATTTTATAAAACTAAGAGTAGTAGCAAGAATCATTAAAATTCTAGTGTGTAGAAAAAAGTGATCTAAATAGATCTCTGCTGTGAAACCGACCAAGCCAGTTAATAAAAAACATATGAATAAAACTAGGCAGCATATATCCCCCATACCAATTCATACACAATATAATTGAGGTGGTTGACTGGGGTAAATTATAAAAGTTAAATTAAAAATACGTCTTATTTGATGATTAAATATACTATTTGTAAATACTATTAGCGTAAGATTTAAATATGAAAGTTGCAATGAGGGGGGTAAAAATTCAAAAGGAGAGACTTGAAAATAAAGCTCTTATTTATTATAGGAAAAATATTTTTATAAAGTCCAGATATGAAAAAGCGAGAGTGGACTCTCGCTTTTTACTCTTAAACTATCTTACTAATGTAAGAATAATTTTAGAATTATAGTGCTACGATGTTTACAGCATTCGGGCCTTTTTGACCTTGAGTAATGCTGAATTCAACTTGTTGGCCTTCAGCCAAAGTTTTGAAACCAGAGTTAGCGATTTCGCTGAAATGAGCAAAAACGTCAGGACCGTTTTCTTGTTGAATAAAACCGAAACCTTTAGTTTCGTTGAACCACTTAACAGTACCTTTAACAGTATTAGACATAATACAATCCTATAAACTTTAATATTTGTTGGCTTAATAAAAAACCGGATGTTAACTTGAAAATATGAATGGAACTTTAAATCTGAAAAACGAAGGATTATGACTAAAACTGCGAAATACAAAAAGATTTACCAGAACAAAACTATTTTTCTAGTTGAGATAAAGAATACAGGCATATTTAAGAATGTGCAAGCTAATATTTAATAATTGATGCTTTTTATAGGTGTTGCATGTGTAACTAAATAATTATTTATTTTAAATCAGTAGTTTATACTATAATTTGGTTAATTTTTTTAAGTTAAAATTATAAATAGACTCTATTGCATGAATGTAAACTGCTTTATTTAAACCTTATTTGAAAAAAATGACTTAAATTTTCTAGATTGGCCATCTTGAGCATAAAAAAATACCCACATAACGACTTTAAGCAATCCTTATTATAGTTTCATGTGTTTTATGATTTTGAATTTAGGGCTTAAACAGGGCAATGACTGCCTAAATGCGTTATTTTTCAATTGAAATGGAATAAAGTTTGCTTTGTTATGATTTAGGGCGTATAAAGCTAACTCGTTGATGCGGGATGGAGCAGTCTGGTAGCTCGTCGGGCTCATAACCCGAAGGTCGTTGGTTCAAATCCAGCTCCCGCTACCAACGAAAGAATAAAAGAGTTTATAGCCTAATCTACACAGATTAGGCTTTTTTTATGCTCTTTATTTGAGTTTAAAATTTGATTTTTCCTATATAAGCGATGAGTTATTTCGTATTTTCCTTAACTTTGATTATGATAGAGCCAACAGGAGAAGGTTCATGAACAAGTTATTCACTTTAATGGTGTTGGTTGCTTTGGTCGGTTGTGCTGAAAAAAAACCGTTAACTGCTGAAGAGCAGTGGAAAGGCTATTGTAAAAGTGTGGGAAATGCTGCAAATACAATTATGTATGACCGTCAAAATGCAATTGATAAAGCAGCCGCATTAGAACATGCCAGTAAAATTGAAGATGCAACGACAAAAACATTCATCTTGGATATTATTGAACAAGTGTATGCGTTTCCATTAGCTGAAATTACTGCAGAGCCTGAAGCAAGCCGTAATCAATTCAAGCAAAAAATCATAGAAAAATGTCTCGCGACTCCGCACGATAAAATGCCAGATTACAAACCGTTCTAAGGAACGGTTTTTTTATATTGGCAGTTATTTAAATTTCTAAAAATAGCCTAAGGATGGGCGGCATAAATTGTGACATTTGAATAAATCATAAATATAGAAAAGCTTATATAAATAGTGAATAATCAAAATAACTACAAAAAAAACTCTAAGGAGCGCTATATGGACGTTGTGGGTTATCTACATAATGCAGACTTGCTCTTAGAAGATGAACAGGGTGCTGTCGTGATGAGCGGAAGTCATTACGTACTCAGTTTGGGCGATAAAGTCTATCTTCAGCATATAATTGATCAAGAAACGAAGCTTTATCAGGTTCATATTTCATTTGCCAGCGCAGACCATGCTATGCTGCATGAAGATGAAATTCAGGTTAAATTTGAAGGTTGTCGCGATGATTTACGTGAATATATGAATGCAACAACAGTCCACTAAGGTTGAATGTTTTTCTTTTTAAGAAAAGGGCAACATATAGGTTGCCTTTTTTATGTATGAGTTTCAGTCAAAAGTTAATTATTATCATCTTTAAAGGTGTACATTGGGGTGAACCTGCTGATTCATTGATCAATATGGGCATCATTTATTTAGAAAATAATGGGCATCACGAAGAAACACTGGTAGCGCATTAACTTTTAACTGGAATTTTAGTAAAATTTAGCAGTCCATATTATTTGTGAAGCTTTATACAAGCTGGAATTCACAGGTAATTTTTTAAAAAAGAGGAATAACACCGTGCTAGAAGCTTACCGCCAACACGTTGCAGAACGTGCCGCACTCGGAGTCCCACCGAAGCCACTTGATGATGTTCAAACAGCTGACTTGGTTGAGCTATTAAAAAATCCACCCGCTGGTGAAGAAGCATTTTTAGTTGATTTACTAGAAAACCGTGTTCCTGCGGGGGTTGACCAAGCTGCTTATGTTAAAGCTGCTTTCTTGGCTGCTTTAGCAAAAGGTGAAGCAAATTCTCCATTAATTTCTAAAGAACGTGCTGTTTACTTACTAGGTACTATGCTTGGTGGTTATAACGTAGCGCCTTTAGTTGCTCTTCTTGATGATGCTGAACTTTCTGAGCTTGCTGCGGAAGCGTTGAAAAAAACACTTCTAGTATTTGATGCGTTCCATGACGTAGCTGATAAAGCGAAAGCGGGTAATGTAAATGCACAAGCTGTTATGCAGTCTTGGGCTGATGCTGAATGGTTCACTACGCGTCCAGACGTTCCATCTGAAATTAAATTGACAGTTTTCAAAGTAACTGGCGAAACAAATACAGATGACTTGTCTCCAGCTCAAGACGCTTGGAGCCGTCCAGACATCCCATTGCACGCAAATGCGATGTTGAAAAACGTACGTGATGGCATCAACCCAGAAGTTCCTGGTGAAGTAGGCCCACTGAATCAAATTAAAGAACTTATCGCGAAAGGCAACCAAGTTGCTTACGTAGGTGACGTTGTTGGTACGGGTTCAAGCCGTAAGTCTGCAACTAACTCTGTACTTTGGTTCTTCGGCGATGACATTCCGCACATTCCGAACAAAAAAGACGGTGGTTACTGCCTAGGTTCTAAAATCGCTCCAATCTTCTTCAACACGATGGAAGATGCTGGTGCGTTACCGATCGAGATCGATGTTGGCAACATGAACATGGGCGATGAAATCGTTCTTAAAATTGATCATGCTGCTGCGAAAGTAACTGCGTTCAAAGATGGCGCGCAAATCGCTGAAGCTGATCTTAAAACGCCTGTACTTCTAGACGAAGCTCGTGCTGGCGGTCGTATTAACCTGATCGTTGGTCGTGGTTTGACAACTAAGGCTCGTGAAGCTTTAGGTCTTCCTGTATCTACTTTGTTCCGTGTTCCAGTTCAACCTGCTGCAACTGGCAAAGGTTTCACTCAAGCACAGAAAATGGTTGGTCGCGCTTGTGGTCTTCCTGAAGGTCAAGGTGTACTTCCAGGTACTTACTGTGAACCACGCATGACGACTGTAGGTTCGCAAGATACTACAGGTCCTATGACTCGTGACGAATTGAAAGACTTGGCTTGCCTTGGTTTCTCTGCTGACCTTGTGATGCAATCGTTCTGTCATACTGCTGCGTATCCAAAACCAATTGACGTTCAAATGCAACACTCGCTTCCTGATTTCATCATGAACCGCGGTGGTGTGTCTTTACGCCCAGGTGACGGTATTATTCACTCTTGGTTAAACCGTATGCTTCTTCCGGATACAGTTGGTACTGGTGGTGACTCGCATACTCGTTTCCCAATTGGTATTTCATTCCCAGCGGGTTCTGGTCTTGTAGCATTTGCTGCAGCAACTGGTGTTATGCCACTTGATATGCCTGAATCTGTTCTTGTTAAGTTCAAAGGTAAAATGCAGCCTGGTATCACTCTACGTGACCTTGTACATGCAATTCCTTATGTTGCGATTCAGCAAGGTGACTTAACTGTAGAGAAGAAAGGTAAGAAAAACATCTTCTCTGGTCGTATCCTTGAGATCGACTTAACAGAAATGGAAAATGACTTAACGGTTGAGCAAGCATTCGAACTTTCTGATGCTTCTGCTGAGCGTTCAGCTGCTGGTTGTTCTATCACTCTTTCTGAAGAGAAAGTTGCTGAATACCTGAAATCAAACATTACGATGTTGAAATGGATGATTTCTGAAGGTTATGGCGATGCGCGTACAATGGCTCGTCGTGTTGAAAACATGGAAAAATGGTTAGCGAACCCCTCACTTCTTAAAGCTGATGCTGACGCTGAATACACTAAAGTGTATGAAATTGACCTAGCAACAATTACTGAACCAGTTCTTTGCTGTCCAAACGATCCAGATGATGCGAAATTGTTGTCTGACGTTCAAGGCGTGAAAATTGACGAAGTATTCGTTGGTTCATGTATGACGAATATCGGTCACTTCCGTGCAACTGGTAAGTTACTTGAGAAAGTTCCTGGTGGCGTACTTTCAACTCGTCTGTGGATTGCTCCGCCTACGCGTATGGACGAACGTCAATTGATGGAAGAAGGTTTCTACAACATCTATGGTAAAGCTGGCGCGCGTACTGAAATGCCAGGTTGTTCATTGTGTATGGGTAACCAAGCACGTGTAGCTCCGAACACTACTTGTGTTTCGACTTCTACTCGTAACTTCCCGAACCGTTTAGGTCAAGGTGCTAACGTTTATTTAGCTTCTGCTGAACTTGCATCTGTTGCTGCTGTACTTGGTAAATTACCAAGCCCAGAAGAATACCAACAATATGCAGCTCAAATTGACAGCATGTCAGCTGACATCTATCAATACTTAAGCTTCGACAAAATGAGCGACTACACAGACGCTGCTGCGAATGTTGATACTAAGAAAATTGCTGCTGCTCAATTAACCTAAGTTGTTGTAAAACAATTTAAATTGAGTTAGAAATAAGGGCTGATTATTCAGCCCTTATTTTTTATTTATGTTGTTTTTCTATCAGATAATAATTAGAATTAATTTAATATACTTATTTGTTTTAAAAGAAAAAATGGCTAAACCTAGAATTTTTATTAGTTCAACTTATTATGATTTAAGAAATATCCGTTCAGATCTTGAACGTTATATTAAAGAAAGAAATTATGATCCAATTCTTAATGAAAGAGGACATATTGCCTATTCAAACTTATCAAGACTAGAAGATTATTGTTATAAAGAAATTGATAATTGTGACATATTGATTTCGATTATAGGTGGGAGGTTCGGTTCTTCAGCTTTTGAAAGTGGTGGTTATTCAATATCACAAAAAGAACTAAAATAGCTTTAGAAAAAGGGAAGCAAATATATATTTTTGTTGAAAAAGCAGTTTTACATGAATATAAAACTTATGAGCATAATAAAGATAATGAAGAAGTAATAAAAATAATGAAATTTTCTGCTGTAAACGATATAGGTATATATAAATTTTTAGATGAGGTTTTCGCCTTACCAATTAATAATCAATATACAGGATTTGAAACTTCAAATGATATTATTATTTATCTTCAGGAGCAGTGGGCAAGTCTATTTTAAAGTTTATTAAGTGATGTTTCAAAACAAAAAGATTTTAAGCTTATAGAAGAACTAAAAGACACAGCTAAAACTTTAAAACAACTAGTCACTTATCTTACTAATGAGAAATCAAAAGGGAATGAGGCGATAAGTGAAATATTATTTTCCAATCATCCTGTATTTAATGCTATCAAAAAAGCAATAAATACGAATATTAGAGTTTATTTTACAAATGAAGAAGAGCTGAATGCACTTTTGAGCGCTTTTGGTTATCATTTTGAGCTATTTGCAGGAGATAAGGAATTCCAAGTTTGGGAGAATAAAGATGGGGAAAAAACAAAAATTGCAAATAGCTTATTTTCTGAAGACAAAAAATTAAAACCAATAGATATTAATGATTGGGATAAAAATATGGTGCAAGCTATATTAAAACCAACTGATTTGGATGATGACTTACCGTTTTAGAAAATTTTATAAATATTTAAGATTTTTTGAAAGTCATGTGTTGCTCTGCTTTACACTTCACCCAATAAATTGTTTAATCCCCCCATTGTAAAATGATTAAAAAGTTGATGTAACAATGGCAAAACAATCCCGATTCCTCTGTATTGGTGGTTTCCTAAATGGAACTCAAGTCAAAGACCAAGGCGATAGCTTTGTCTGTGTCGAAAAGTCAAAAAATGTGACTTACGTTAAGAAAGAAATCTTCCATCAAGAGGCGTGGAATCATGACTACTATGTGTGTGAAACAACCACAGATAAAGAAGCTCGAAACTGGGTGTATGACATCAAATCTAACTAATTGTTTATTCAGTAAATATATCTTTAAAAACTATTATTAACGCGATTAGGATTTAAAAGATCATCGTATTTTTTGGTTAACCATCCATTTAAGATTCTTGCATCTAGAAAAGGGTTGGTATTGTTATCAGCCTATTTTTAATGTCTGTTGTAAAACATTCAGACATTAAAAAACCCCATGGTTAGGGGTTAGTCGTATACAGGTCAAGCCCATATACTGTAAGAGGCTCATCTCAAACTAAGTGTATTAGAACACAGCAGCCTTCAAATAACTATCTATATCTTATTTAAACTACAAGTTGTTGTTCAATCACCCGCCATAAGTTTTGATGCGATTTTTTAAATATCAACATATGACCAATGGCTTTATGCTCATAGTTTTTAGGCTTGAGTTCGATCATCCGGGTATTTGCATTCGGGTATAAACGCAGTAAATCTTTCACGTTTGCAAACGTGGCAATCTCATCGTCTGAAGACCAAAGCACGGTGATGGGACAATTAATTTCAGCGTGATAATCTTCAAATACGGTTTTACCCATCGCATTCATGACATAACCCGGTTTGCTACAAAATTGCGCCCATTGTTTAGCCACATCTTTAGGCAAGTTTTCACCCATACCTATGGCTTGGGTTGGACCATAGCCTTTGGTAATACGCGCCAGTGGGAAAATAACATTGAACATGACAGGGGCAAGCAATTTGGTTTTGCCTTTTAGACCCTTCACATGTCCGGTCGAGCCTGAAACTGCAATGACTTTGGCAACTTTTTGATAATTTGACACAATGCCTAAAAGCTGCCCGCCTGCACTATGACCCAATAAAATGACCTGTTCCGCTTGTGTCTTGCATAACAAGGTGTCTATTGCTGCAGGAATATCCAGTTGTCCCCAATCGACAATACTCGCCTCAGACTTACTTAAAGGGCCGTGTAGGGAGCGACCAATACCACGGAAATCAAAACTTAAAACATCATAACCTTGCATAGCCAACCATTCTGCAAAAGCCTGGTAGAAATGTTGGGTAATGCCAGTCGCAGGGCAAATTAAAACAGGATAATTATTTTGACTTGGATTTTGATTTGGGTAAAAACGTCCACTGAGAGAATATCCATCTTTGCAGCTGATTTCTAATGTTTCAAAAACACTCATATGGAGAACATTCTATAAATTTATCTTATTAATACTGTACCCAAGTTCCAAAAAGAAACTTGCGCAAATGATGACTTTAAAGTCAGAATAGCATTATAAAAATATGGATATAAATCAATGGATATTGGAAGTTTAGATCAATCTGTTTCGCTTGCCATTATATTTAGCGGTATTTTTCTTTGGGTTGGCATGCTGACTGGGGTATGGAAATATTATCAGATAAGTCATTCTGAACAGGCGCGGGCCCATTATTATGTCGATATTGCGCATAGAAGCAGTTTGCTTTATGCCCCCGCCAGTTTAATTCTTGCGGTATTGGCATATTTTTCAGTCTGGCCTGAAGGGCTTAACTTAATTTTCATACTGATTAATCTATTCTTTTTTAGTTTTTCAATTTTAAGTTATGTATTGCATGGCTGGCTTAAAGATACCAGCAACCAATTTAAACAGCCGCATCAAATGGGGCGTTGGCATTTACCAAAATGGATGCTTAGCAGTGCAATGATTTTTTTGGTGATGGGTGAGTTGGGAGCGACAGCAGGGTTGTTGCTTGGAGCAATAATGGGCTTGAATGGATTTTGATTAAGAAGATTAACTAGATAATATTTATGATTTTTCTTGGCTTTTTTTAAGATGGGTGAGAGTCACCCATCTTTTATTCGGTAGAATTAATTTGTTTCTGTTGACGATACTTTTGATCGACCACAGCCCAAATGTAAAAGGCAATCGAAACAATAAAAGCATACAAAAAGTATTCAGGCTTCAAATTACCTTGAATTAAACCATGAATGATTAATGTCACGAGCAGAGCAACAGTCGTACTCAAATAGGTGACCATGTTCTTATTTGCTTTTAGAGCGTTAATGAAGATTTCTTTATTGAAATGT
Source organism: Acinetobacter sp. ANC 4779 (assembly GCF_004331055.1). Lineage (NCBI taxonomy): Bacteria > Pseudomonadati > Pseudomonadota > Gammaproteobacteria > Moraxellales > Moraxellaceae > Acinetobacter > Acinetobacter sp. ANC 4779. The sequence goes on along the minus strand of NZ_SJNU01000005.1, from coordinate 221,619 downwards.
AATGATAACATCTCCACCCCTCCTGTCATTTTTTGACCAAAACCTAATTGTTTTAGTCAGATTAGTATCTATTGTTGTACTGGTTATTTAGCGGCATTTCAATAGCTATTGTCATTATTTTGTAATAAAACTATGTTAATGCATAAATTCATATACGGATTTTATTCAAAATGTATACATTCGCTATTTTTTAGTGCATAAAGCGACCAAATTTTATGGTATCCCTTTGCAATAAATAAGCTTTATTCAACAATAGTAGATAGATATATAAGAAAGCAATATTGATGCCATTAGCTGAAAATATGGCATAGTAAGTGAGGAGGTGTTGAGAAGAATAACGATTAATTATCGAGCATTATTAGAATGGTGTTTATACAGAAACTGTGTCATTCAGGGATGTAAACAATAAAACTCTATTTGGGTAAAACAGGATGTTTTATTGATCACGCTTAAAATCATGTTTGGATAAAACTTGATTTTAATGACCTCAGTTTTCGGTTATTTTTTAACTTTGTCGATCACAATAGCAATAATCAGCACAATAGTTGACGGGATTAGCCATGCTAAATTTTGTGCGTTTAAAGGTAAATGCTGAATAATTTCAGGTAAGTTGAAACCTGCAACTTTAAGTCCATCCAGTATGCCAAATAAAAATGCAATCGCAGTTACAGGTGCAACGACGTAAGCAGGTTTATTGAAAAACTTCCAGCAGAAGCTCAGTAGAATAACGACAATGGCTGGTGGATAAATTGCACTTAACACAGGTACAGACACTGCAATAAGTTTGGTTAAACCTAAGTTTGAAATGATGAACGAGAAGCCAACCAAAACAAAAACCAAGATTTTATAAGGAATTTTAGTTAGTTCAGAGAAGTATTCTGCACATGCACAGGTTAAACCAATGGCGGTAACCATACAGGCAAGGAAAATCATTCCAGTTAAGAACAGCGAGCCAACATCACCAAACGCATGTTGCACATATGCATGCAGGATCACTGCACCATTTGCTGCATTTGGAGCAACTTCGTGACTGCCTAAACCTAATTTGAACAGACTTAAATAAACCAGCGTTAAACCCACACCAGAAATTAAGCTTGCGATCACTGCATATTTAGTCACCAGTTTTTTGTCAGTTACACCACGTGAATGAATCGCGTGAATAATGACAATACCAAAGACCAATGCGCCTAAAGTGTCCATGGTTAAGTAACCATTCACGAAACCTTCAGAAACAGGAGCAGTCACATAGTTATCAATTGCAGGTGGAATGAATCCAGCAGGAATTGCAAACGCAGCGATACCCAGCACAGCTAAAGAAATGATCTTTAAGGGTGCAAGGAAGTGACCTACAGTGTCGAGCAGTTTATTTGGGTATAAAGATACAACAGTCACCACGGCAAAATAAATTGCACTGTAAATGAGCAGGCTGCTACTTTCTGTACCAAAATAAGAAGAAAAACCGATTTCATAAGAAACGGTTGCTGTACGTGGAGTTGCAAATAAAGGACCAACCGCTAAGTAACACACGATAGTTAAAATCAGACTGGCGATTTTACCTAAAGGAGAACTTAAATTCTGGATGGATCCTTCTACACGCGATAACGCCATAATAGTGATAACAGGCAGACCAACTGCAGTAATGAGAAAACCTAAAGCAGCTAACCATACATGTTCACCCGCTTGTTGAGCTACAATCGGAGGAAAGATAATATTGCCGGCACCAATAAAAAGTGCAAATGTCATGAAACCTAAGGCAATAATATCTCTTGTACGGAGACTTGTCATAGAAGGGAGAGGAATTGATCAAAAAAGCGATTTTAGAGGATAGAAAAGCATTTTGGTAATTTATTTTATTCTGGTTATGGCTTTTACTTATATACATATACAAAGATATGAACCAATGGCTGAATTTAGGTTGATTTATATTGTTGATTATTGAATGGAAAATACAAAAAATAAGGAAAAATAATCTTCTATTCTAAAGCCTTGCATACTATTTAATTTTTTTGTAATGATAGTTTAAGTGTATAAAAATCAGTCATTAAAATCTTGAAAGCTAATATCGTTTTTCCTTTACGCACTGTAATTAAACAAAAAATTAGCAAAAGGGCTATAATCATAAGCCTTATTTATGAGGATGATGCAATGAAAGCTTCGACTATCACGATTAAAACTGAGCAAGATCTCGAGAAACTGCGTATTTCAGGGCGTTTGGCTGCTCAGGTTTTAGAAATGATAGGAAAGTATGTCAAGCCGGGAGTAAGTACAGAATATCTGGATGATATTTGTAATGATTTCATTGTAAATACTTTAAAAGTAATTCCTGCCAATGTTGGCTATTATGGTTATACCAAAACCACCTGTATTTCACCCAATGAGGTGGTGTGTCACGGTATTCCATCGCCAACGACCATTTTGCAAGATGGCGATATTATCAATATTGACGTTGCAATTATTAAAGATGGTTATTTTGGCGATACCAGTCGTATGTATTACGTCGGTACAGTGAAGCCTGAAGCTAAAAAACTGGTTGAAACCACCTATGAAGCGATGGTCGCAGGCATTCATGCAGTGAAACCAGGGGCAACGCTCGGTGATATCGGTTTTGCGATTCAGTCGATTGCACATCGTGAAGGTTATAGCATTGTGCGTGAATACTGCGGGCACGGCATTGGCAAGGTTTACCACGAACAACCGAATGTTTTGCATTATGGTCAACCGGGCCAGGGGCTTATACTTAAAAAAGGCATGGTGTTTACCATTGAACCCATGGTCAATGCGGGTAAGCCACGTGTAAAAGAGCTTAAAGATGGCTGGACAGTGGTTACAGCAGATCGCTCTTTGACTGCACAATGGGAACATATGGTTGCTGTGACTGATACCGGTTTTGAGCTTTTATCTCCTTGGCCAGAGGGTACGGGTTCATATCCTGAAATTTAATTGACAGTATTTAAATGAAATAGTCTGTTTTAATTTCAAATTGAAATAAGTTTATTTCGTGTATTAATAAAGTTTTAAAAACGATTAGCTATAAAATTAAATTATTGTTTTAGTTTGATAAATATTTTTTTATTTTTTTTCATGATATTTATTAAATATTAGATTTTTCTGTATTTTGTTTGTACTATAGCCTTATAGATTCTAGCTGTAGTTTCTTTTTCAAAGTTTATAGGCTTGTCCACCTCGGATAAGCTTTTTTTTGCCTAAAATTTTCATTACATTAAGTGAAGTTTCAAATTTTTTTGATGAGTATCGTTTCATGTTTTGTCACTTGATGGCTGAAAACTGTAAGCAAGGTTGCTTGAAATATTCAGCCATTCTCTCTTAATAGCTCAGTCATGAAAAAAATTAATATTTACTGAGATGTTCTACTAAATAATCGATAAAGACACGTACAGCAGGCAGTAGTCCACGGCGTGATGGATAAACAGCATGGAAAATACCATGCTGTGCTTTCCAGTTGGGGAGCACACGAACTAATTCACCGCTTTGGACGTAATCCTCCACAATAGTGTCAGGTAATAAGGCAATACCGCAATTTTGTCTTGTCAGTTGCGCAAGCATGATTAAATCAGATCCCATCACCATCGGGTTTACCTTGATTTTTTTTTGATTTTTTTTCTCATCGTGGACCACAATATGCTGATCGAGATGTTCATCTACCATACTCAGGATGTGATGCTGGCTTAAATCTTCCGGTTGTTTTAATTCACCAAATTCATTTAGATAAGCCTGACTGGCAAATAAGTGCTGTTCGATATTTTCAAATTTGCGTATCACCAGACTTGGATCGTCATCTAAATTTGAGCGTACCCGTAATGCAACATCAATTCCTTCATTGATGATATCGACACGGCGATTACTCACAATGAGCTGGATTTTGATTTCCGGATAGGTCTTGAGGAATTGAGGCAGAATTTTTGAAATTTCATTTTGCGCGATGGAGACAGGTAGACTGACCTTAATCACGCCACGTGGCTGGATACTGAGATGATCAACCAAGTCATGGGCAGCTTGGGCGGCATTCATCATGACTTGTGCGTGACGATAAATATTCATGCCAATGTCCGTGACTGCAAAATGGCGCGAACTGCGTTGAATTAACCGAACCCCCAAATGCTCTTCCAGATTATAAACGCGACGACTTAATTTTGATTTGGGAATGTCGGTGGCGCGTTCTGCTGCACTAAATCCGCCATGTTCAACCACCAAGGCAAAGCAATAAAAATCATCAAGATCAGACAGCATTTAAGAATTCCATTTATGCAACAATATTCAAGATTAAAGGTTTATCGTTGCAGTTTGTCAACTTCAAATTTATTTAATTTTTCAGATTTAAAGTGCCTATCTTATTGAGATCGCAAGGCTAAAGTGGAATATCTATATAGAAGGCTTTTCTTTAATTTGATGTGTGACTGCTTTGAGTCAAACAAGGTTGGATTTCTCCATTCGTATTATGACTTCTTATCAATATATAGATTTGCATAAAGGAAAAATGTCATGGAATTAAGACATTTACGCTATTTTGTTGCAGTGGTTGAGGAGCAGAGCTTTACCAAGGCTGCAGAAAAATTGTTTATTGCCCAGCCTCCTTTAAGCCGTCAAATTCAAAACCTTGAAACTGAGCTGGGGGCTTTGCTATTTGAGCGTGGAAGTCGTCCATTAAAACCTACTGCAATAGGACATTTTTTTTATCAGCAAGCAGTGAAACTGTTATCCAGCGCAGACCAGTTGAAGTCAATCACCATGCGGGAAGGCATTATCAAAAAAACGATTAGCATTGGTTTTGGTGGTTCATTGTTGTATGGATTATTACCGCGAGTGGTTTATTTGTTTCGTCAGCAACAGCCGTATTTAAAAATTAAACTGGTTCAAATGAATGCAATGGAGCAAATAGACGCGCTTAAAGAAGGGCGTATTGATGCCAGTTTTGGTCGGGTGCGGATTTCTGATCCTGCAATCAAGCGAATTTTATTGCGTGAAGAGCCACTGATGGTGGCTGTGCATTCAAGTCATCCACTTACTGAAAATAAAAACGGGGTTAAACTCGAAGAAATTGTGGAGGAACATGTGTTGTTGTATCCCAATCAACCCAAACCGAGTTTTTCCACCCAAATGAAAGGTTTGTTTTCAGAGTATGGTTTAGAGCCGAAGAATTTAACCGTGGTTGAAGATATTCAACTGGCTCTAGGTTTGGCGGCTGCGGGCGAAGGTCTGTGCATTGTTCCAGAGAGTGCTAAAACTATGCAGTTTAAACATCTGAATTATATTCCTATCTTGGATGAGGACGCCGTCAGTCCGGTCTTTATGATTATTCGGAATACTGATAATAGTGACTATATCCATTCATTATTAGACAGTGTGTATCAAGTCTATGACCTGGAAGCCATCAAGTATGACCGTCGAATTTTTTAATATTGATGGTCATTTAATGACTTTATTTATTATTTAATTGTTCTGTTTAAGAAATATGACTTTATTTTAGAAACTCGGCTATTTCGCGACCGAATTTGATCGGTTCACTGATTAATGGCGTATGTCCAGATTTTTCAAAGATAATCTGTTTGGCATTTTTTACGCTACTGGCAATCATTTTTTGCCCGGCTGCAGGATAAAGCCTAGATTTTTCGCCAATAAAAAAAGTACTTGGACAAGAAAGCTGTGCAATGGCGTCACGATAGTCTTCGTTATGATGTAAATAATTATTGATATACCAGGCCAAATAATCCAAACGCTGCATGGGTAAAAGAAGGGACTGTAATTTTGGCTGTTTTAATGCGATGTTAAAAATTAAAGGTGTGAACTTATTACTGGCTTGAAGCTGAAGAAAGTCTAGCCATAATTCTAGTAAATGTTGCCGGGATGTTGAATCCAGATCCGACAACAGTTTTGCATCGGATTTTAACGCCAGTAATTGTGAGATGTCTGCCAAGAGTTGTTTGAGTTTGGGTTGTTGCTGGCTCAATAAACCGTATTGCCAAGTCTCATCGACCGAAATCTTGGGCGTTTGATCAATATGTAAATAGCGCGTTAATTTTGCATTTAAGTTGCTGTATTGCATACCATGCATGGCCGTTGTTGCACCCATGGAATAAGCGATCACTGAAAATTGATCTAACTGAAGTTGTTCAATCAAGCTGTCTATATCACGCCAGTGACTGGAAATGGCATCCATTTCAGGAATTTTGCAGCGTTGTGAGCCGCCAAAACCGCGCCAGTCGGGAATAATGAATTTATGATTCATGGCTTGAGGATATAAGAACGGCAGCCATTGCCAACTTTGCATGCCCAAACCTGACAGAACCAATACAGGCTGTCCTTGTCCAAATTCGCGGACAAACAGTTGTTCGCCGTCCGGCATGCAGTAATGCGGCATGGTGATTTCCTTTATTTATTATTGTTGATCGAATGCTTTTAATTGCGGGATCATGGTTTCCAGCCAATCAATCCAACCTACCTCTAAATCAATTCCAAGTTGTAGAATCATTTTATGAATAAACTGGGTGCGATCTTGAGTTTGCCCCTTGGCGAAATCTTTTGCAAAAATTGTTTGGTAAGTTTTTAAATTTTCTTTGTGTAAAATCAGATGCCGTTCCAGTTCAGGCAGTACAGTGTTACCGCCCAGTTGAGCTTCAGCACGTAGCCGCACCATTAACTCTTCACGTAATTGGGCAGGCGGACTTTGTTTGACCATCCATTCTGCTAATTCAGTCCGACCTAATTTTTCAACTTGATAGGTTTTTTTACGGCTCGTGGAGTTGCTGTCTTCTAGAGTGGAAATCCAGTTTTTCTGCTGCATTCCGCTCAGTTCACGGTAAATTTGCTGATGCGTTGCATTCCAGAAAAAGCCCATGGAACGGTCAAAACGACGTGCTAAATCAATTCCTGTACTCGGTTTTTCAATTAAGCTGGTCAACAAAACATGGGCTAAAGACATAAACGGCTCAGTCAGTAAAAATTTACCTAAACATTATGCAACATGTTGCATAAAAATCAAATCTAGAATATAAATTATGCAACAAGTTGCATTAAAACCCTATTCGCTAGCTCAAATAGCACGCCAAGGAGATCATATGTCTAATTACCCTCATTTGTTAGCACCTTTAGATTTAGGCTTTACTACATTAAAAAACCGTGTCTTGATGGGGTCCATGCACGTGGGCTTGGAAGAAGCACCCGGTGGTTATGACCGTATGGCCGCATTTTATGCTGAACGTGCACAAGGCGGTGTAGGGCTGATTGTGACAGGGGGTATTTCACCAAATGACGCAGGTCTGACCTTTGCTGGTGGCGCGAAATTAGACAGTCGTGAAGAAGCTGAAAAGCATCAAGTGATTACTCAAGCGGTGCATGATGCGGGTGGTAAAATTGCTATGCAGATTTTACATACCGGACGCTATTCTTATCAGGCCGATTTGGTTGCGCCGTCCGCTATTCAAGCACCGATTAATCCAAGTAAACCGCATGCTTTAACGACTGCAGAAGTGAATCAGACTATTGCAGATTTTGCTCACTGCGCCAAGTGGGCACAATATGCAGGTTACGATGGCGTAGAAATCATGGGTTCGGAAGGTTATTTGATTAATGAGTTTATTGCCGCACGTACCAACCATCGTGATGATGAATGGGGGGGGAGCTATGAAAAGCGAATTCGTTTCCCAATTGAAATTGTAAAACGCACCCGTGAAGTAGTAGGTGAACATTTCATTATTATTTACCGTTTATCCATGCTGGATCTGGTTGAAGGCGGTTCAACTTTTGATGAAGTGGTGCAACTGGCGAAAGAAATTGAAAAAGCCGGTGCCACAATTATTAATACCGGGATTGGCTGGCATGAAGCACGTATTCCCACTATTGCCACCAAAGTACCGCGCGCAGCATTTACCTGGGTGACAGAAAAACTAAAAGGTCTGGTCAAGGTTCCCCTGATTACTTCAAACCGTATTAACACCCCAGAAATGGCAGAGCATGTTTTGGCTTCAGGTCATGCCGATATGATTTCCATGGCGCGTCCAATGCTTGCCGATGCATTCTTTGTGCAAAAGGCGGAACAAGGTCGTAGTGATGAAATTAATACCTGTATTGGTTGTAATCAAGCCTGCCTTGATCATATTTTCTCGATGAAAATTGCAACTTGCCTAGTCAATCCACGCGCATGTTATGAAACAGAACTAATCTTTAAAGAAACAGCGATTGCTAAGAATATTGCGGTGATTGGTGCAGGTCCGGCGGGTCTAAGTTTTGCCACCTATGCGGCAGAGCGTGGACATCAGGTCACTATTTTTGAAGCAGCGAATCAAATTGGTGGTCAGTTTAATATTGCCAAAACTATTCCGGGCAAAGAAGAATTCTATGAAACGCTACGTTATTTTAAACGCAGAATTGAATTACTTCCTAACATTCAGTTACGTCTAAACCATCAAGCGACTTATGATGAACTGAGCAAAGCAGACTTTGATGACATCGTAGTAGCAACAGGGGTGACTCCACGCCATTTAGATATAGAAGGCATTGATCATCCAAAAGTTATGACTTATCTGGACGTATTAAAAGAACGTAAGCCGGTCGGTCAGCGTGTCGCGATTATTGGTGCAGGCGGTATTGGTTTCGATACAGCTGAATACTTAACCCATGAAGGTGATAGCGCAAGCCTGAATCCGGAAAAATTCTATAATGAATGGGGCATTGATACCACGTATGAAAATGTCGGTGGTTTGAAAGCACCAGAACTAGAACAATCCAATCGTGAAATTTACCTATTGCAGCGTAAGGCAAAATCAGTGGGTGCAGGCTTGGGTAAAACTACGGGCTGGATTCACCGTACCGGTTTGAAACACCGTGATGTGAAAATGATAGCAGGGGTAAGCTATGAAAAAATTGATGATCAAGGCTTGCATATTCTGGTCAATGGTCAGCCAACAATACTAGAGGTTGATAACGTGGTGATCTGTGCCGGTCAGGAACCGTTTACTGCCATGTTTGATCAATTGAAAGTAGATGGCAAGAGCGTACATTTGATTGGTGGTGCTAAAGAAGCTGGTGAACTGGATGCAAAACGCGCCATTCGTCAAGGTGCCGATTTGGCGGCAGTGATTTAACAAGAAATAGACCTCTCCCTAACGAACTCAAAATATATATTGAAGATTCTCACTTCCTAAAAGGAGAGGGAATCTCCCTTGGTTGTAAATGGGTAATAACTCCTCTTTCTCTGCAAGGGAGGATTGGGAGAGGGAATAAATAGAATGAAACAATGGATATAAAGAGAGGAAATAAAATGGCTCTAACAAATACTCAAGCATCGGTTCAGCGCTGGCATGAAATGCTTGCAACACGAGATATGTCTATCTTGAATGATCTGCTTGCTGAAGATGTGGTGTTCCGTTCACCGGTGGCATTTAACCCTTATCCGGGTAAGCAAGTGGTATTTTTTATTTTGACCAATGTCATTCAGATCTTTGAAAACTTTACTTATCACCGTGAATTCTATACAGAAGACGGATTAAGCGTGGTACTGGAGTTTTCAGCCAATGTCGGTGAAAAGAAACTTAAAGGCATTGATATGATTCTTTTTAATGAACAAGGGCAAATTTTTGATTTTGAAGTGATGTTGCGTCCCAAGAGCGGTTTGGAAGCATTGGCTGTACAGATGGGACAACGCATGGCTGCTTTTATGCCAAAAGCATAAAGAGTATAGTAAAAAAATAAACTGTTAATGAAATGACAGGTACTCAGTATTTTAAGTTGCATCATTTTTAAGGTGGAGCAAATATGAGACTTTTAGTCAAAAAAATTAGTATGTTGGCACAAGAAATTGTTGATCAGATGACCGGTGCAGAATTGCCTACGCTGTATTTCAATCCGCAAGGTGAAGCACGGCAAATGCTCGATGTTTTGCCTCAACTAAAGCAGAAATATCGTCCGACACCGTGGTTGTCAAATACGCATTTGCATTTGATGTATTTTGACTTGATTAAAAAGAAAACCATTCAGCTTAAATATGATGCCCTTGAACAGTTACAGATGTCGGATGGTGGTGTCACAGGTGTTGCCTGGTATGGGCTTGATCTGCCTGCCGATACTCCGACTATTATATTAATGCATACACTGACTGGTACACCTGAAAGTATGTCAGAACTTGTGCGTGACTTACATCAACATACAGGTTGGCGTGTTGCACTGTGTTTGCGCCGTGGTCATGCCAACTTGCCCATGCCGATACCGAAGATTTCTATATTTGGTTCAACGGATGATTTGCGTGAACAGATTCTGCATATTCAAATAAAGTTTCCAGATTCTCCTTTATATGCTGTAGGTTCATCTGCGGGTACAGGATTATTGGTGCGCTATCTGGGTGAAGAAGGTGAGCAAACTCCATTTAAAGCCGCTTTTGCCCTTTGTCCAGGTTATGACACTGAAAATGGCTTTAAAAACGTCCATCCTTTTTACAGTAAGGTGATGACCAAAAAGCTTTTTAAGTCTTTTATTTATCCTTATACGACAACTTGGGGACAAACGGCTTCTTTGTCGCAGGTGCTAGCCACTACAAGCCTATTAGAATTTCAATATCAGTGTTTTGAACTGGCAGGCTATAACAGTTTTGAGGACTATAATCAGGCAACCAATCCGATCTTGGTATTTGAAAATGTCAAAATCCCACTCATGATTTTAAATGCAGAGGATGATCCAGTATGCCATATTCGAAATTTTGATCCTTTTAAAGAAGCTATCCAACAGATGTCAAATATAATGGTGGTAACCACAAAAAAGGGCAGCCATTGTGGTTTTTATGAGGGCTTAAATCACACGAAATCATGGTCAGCACGGTTGATTGCAGACTATTTAATTGCGCAACACCAGTAAATTTTAAAAGTTAGGAATTGCTTTGTAACGAACTCTTTGAAATGTTTTGATGCAATTACAATTGTTCTGTCTGGTAAATAATTGGCTTTTAAGTCAGTATCTCTGTTATAGTGAATCAACAATAAAAATGACATGAAAGTGTTCTTTTTTTAAATTGATATAAGTCTTATTAAATCTGAGTTATCAAAGTTAAGGTTGTTATTTTGAAATGCCAATGGTGGCGTTTCTGTATGTGTTGAAAAAAATTGGTGTAAATGTTGAATATAATTGAAAATTTAGTAGCAAAATCTGTAAATGGTAGTGAAATTATTGTATCGCTGGTGCCTTCAAAAAAAATGCAAAGTACTCGTGATGGGTTTAAATGGGTTGAAGTTGGAAAAAGAGTAATGCTTCAGTCTGGTGTTGAAATCGATTTGAACCTTGATGGTCGTAGCTTCTATACAGGTGTTAATGAAATGTTCCGATTCACCTCACGTGTGAATTAAACATTTAAATACTCACTGATCTAAATTAAAAACCGCCTTGATGGCGGTTTTTTGCTATCTGCTCATTCGTTTATAGTTAAAGTTTTGTATCAATGAAAATTCTCATCGATACAAATATTTTTATAATAAAAAATATGATCTTAGATGTGAAATGCTTGATCTGTTTTAGGAATTAAATAAGTTAGGATTTTATCTAAAGCTATATTTGAAGAAATTAATTTTTACATTTTTGTGTTTTTGTGAGCGTTTTATGTCACTTTTTGTCATTTATTGGTGAGTATAATAAAGGTATAAAAAGTAATCCACTTTATATAGGGGGTGGTAGATAATGAGCACACTAGAATTATTAGTAACTTCCTCATCAGCTCTTATGCTCATGCTTGTTATTTATGCTTTTGGACAAATGTTTAATTAGTCAAAAATAGGTTATATAAAAAAGCATCTTAGGGTGCTTTTTTATTGCTCTCAACTTTATCACCCTGATTGTATAAAACCACTTTAAGCAATTTTAGGCCCGGTATGTATAGTGTAAATGAGTTCAGACAAATCCTAATCCAAGCTTTCTGCATACGTTAAATATTATTTCTTGGTCGCTTCATCCAAGTTTAGATCGCGATTAAGTAGCCATAAATATTTTAAGTCAAGTTCACCGACTAGTACCATATTATAATCAGCGTCAATTTTTAAAACCCAATCATTACCTTGGGTAAATGGAATCCAGCGTAAACCTTTAGGTAGGAAATTCACTTCAAGTTTGCCTTTTGCTCCATCTACAATAGTGGCTTCCGCAATTGCTTCATCTAAAGCTTTGTCCTTATCTCAGCAGCGATTTTTTGTCCGAACTGTAGCATTTATCATTTAAGCTATAAATTGCTGAAATATCCGTACAAGCTTCTGCTTGATGCATCATCGGTAAGTGGGCAATTTCATACCAACTGCCAAGATAATAATTTAATTCAAAATTAGAAACTGGAGGAATTTTTTGAGATATTTCTTTTCCTTATTCATGTTTTCTTTAGTGATTTAAGCAGTGTTACTGATAAATAAGATATTGAATATATGAAATTTGTTTGGTTGTTGAATTTTATATATTTTAAAAAGTATATTTTTTAAACGTGATTTATATATTTATTTTAAAATCGTGATTGAAAATATTGTATATTCTTAAAGAATTACATTAAATTATTTTATAAATATTTAATGTAGGAGTAATTAATTTTAGACATTTTTTTATTAACTACCAGGTTGTTTAGTCTTAATATTTAACTTTATAAATATACTTTTATTTCAGTATTATATTTTGATACATCATTGCTGTTTTTATTAAGTTAACTTGGGTATATGCTGATATTGTGATTAATAATTGGACTGATATTGTCGTTTAGTGCAATGGCCATCAGGAATACTACTATGTCTAAATCGAAATCTCAAAATCAACCAGAGTCTAATCAACGTAATCAACCTATAAAACAACCCCACCATCTACCCGAGCATGACCATAGGAATAATGAGAAAAGATCGCCTGAAAAGCAGCCTGCACAGAGCGAAAAATAAAAACCAGCTCTTATGTCATTGCTGTGTTTAAAGGGGTTTAGGCCCCTTTAAACAAGACAAGAGGATTAAAGTATGCATATTAAACCTGTGAAAGTTTATAAAATGAATGAGGATTTTAAAATCTCACCTAACTTTATTTATATGTGGGAGTATGATGATGAGTATAATTTAATGAGTGTGTATGATTCATTACAAAAAAATTAACTAGAATTATGGGGACTTATCAATGGATTCTAAATTCTACAGGGGAGGTTTTTTTTATAGAAGAAGATCTTCCTGATTTAATACATTAAAGGTTTATATAAAATGAACATGACAACAACATATCCGCAAAAATTAGTCACATTTTATAAATTGGATAGTCCTGATATTCAGCGAGGTGTTTGGGCTAATTATGATAAAAATGGAAATTTTATAAATCTCACTAATTATTATGGTAAAAAATTAGAATTAACTGGACCTGATCGTGTTCGGATAGATGGGGAAGTATGGGTGTGTAAAGATCATTTTAAATAAATTTTTATTATGTCATGTTTTAGATAATGATAATGATAATGATAATGATAATGATAATGATTATAAATATAAAATTTTATATGTTAATTAATACACAGAATTAATATTATATTTCAAGATGTATAATTATATATTTAAATTTGAAATAATTAAATAGTGGACTCAGAGATGTTGAATCTCTATAAATTGAATAAGTATAAAGTCTTAAAGAAAATTTCTGGGGAATCATATATATTTGTATTTCTTCTGAAAGCCAATATTGAGATTAAAAACATGCTATCAAAACAATTAAGAATACTTAGCGCTATTCTCACCATTCTTGGTATTTGTGCATTTTTCGCATTTCAATATTTTTTACAATCTGATGAGCGTGGGGGCTTTAAAGAAGGAACTGAACAATACAATGGATATCGCTATGCCCAAGACAATCAGTTAAAGTCTGTAGATGAGTGTAGTGATGGAAAGAATGATCCAGCAATGAATTTTAATCCTGATTTTTTGCAAGGGTGTCAGCATTACTTTAATCAATAGTATCGGCTGGTATTTTCACTTATGAAAGTTGCACAACTAAAAATAAACCCTAGAAATAAAATATTTATAGAAAGAATAATTACTGAGGTTATCAGTTAATTATATAAATTTTAGAGATAAACACTTTATGGCAATGACCTCTTATTTATTGAATAAATAGCATACTTTCTTGATATGATTAATGACTAAAATGACAATTTTTTCAGTATTAGGTTCGTCAAAAACATTCTACTACAGTCGTTTTTTTATGCCTGACGTTTTGGACTTGCGACATATTCATCTTTCATTTCAAAGAAGAATTGATTTGCTTGCTTAGCATTGCAATTTAGCCAGTCCATTCTATTATTTTCAGGTATCACAATAATGGAACGCTTTTCATCATTCGGCTTATGGAATTGCTTCATAAATGAATGATGATCTGCATTGATGGTTAATAAGCTCATTGATCTGACAGGTTTGCTATTGATTACTGCATCTTCATAGATCGCAGCAAGAGTGAAAGGCAGTCCATCTTCACGGGAAATTCCATACCAATGTGGCTGTCCATCTATATATTTAGGTTCAAAAACCGTTTCCACAGGGACTAAGACAAATTGGCTTTTATGCCAGGCATGTCGAAAGCTGGGCTTCTCAGCCACGCTTTCAGTTCTGGCGTTATAGGTATGACGACCAAATTTTAACTCTTTAGCCCAAAAAGGAATGAGCCCAAATTTGGCCAGATCCCATTCGGGTTGATCAACCCCATGCATTAAAATTGGCGCGTTGTATAAAGGGAAAATATCATCAGGAAATTCAAATGGAGGTTCTGGAAGGTCCAGAAGAAAGGCTCTATTTTTTTTGATCGCTTCAAAATTTGCACACATGAGCAGTCTCTTTATTTTTATGAATATTTATTAAATCAAAAATAATCCACACAAATAATGAATCTTACAAATCTAGAACTATTCCTATTAAAGCCAGTTATCTCAAGGACTGTAATTACATTGCACGTATGTAAATTATAGGATTTGAGTGATGGAGATTTCGGACTGTAATGCCAAGGCGAGTTTTCGGATTGATCTTTACGGGTGTGAATAATAGAACGAAAAAGAACTTTATTTTTCCAGTTTTTAGTGGTCTTTGAAAACACGATATAGATGAGTTTGATAATGTCATCGTTTGTTGGGATTAATTCATAGAAGGAATTTTTTGCAAATTAGTTTAATTCAGTATACGTGGAAAATAACCCATAGAAATTAGTTGAAATTTATATTACCTCAACCTGAGGTATATTTTGGTCAATAATACGGCGATGTAATTGAGCTTAAAAGGGGCTTGTTAATGAACATAATATTTCTAACACTACTGGTAAATAATGTGAATTTAGGAACTAATATACTTGTGATAGAGCAATCATATAGATGAATCCAACTTACATAGAAGAAAATTGAAACAGATCTAGTGTGGAATAATTAAATTTAAGGAGTAGATTAAAAAAAGTCGTTATGAGTACGGCATATTCCAGATGATAGGATGTAAATAAAATGACTAATCAACAACCCTTGCAGCAAAGTCAACATAATCAGCAGTCTGATCAGCAAAACCAATCTAATCAGACACAGCCGGATCAGCAAAATCAACACATTCAGGAATCCAACCCACAAAAGCAGCCCAATCAGCAACCTGAACAACCACAAAAGCAACAGAAATAAAACTTTGTCTTATTCGCCTTGAATCGAAGTATTCAGGGTTTTTATTATTTTAAATTTTTATACATTCACTGTCCGCTTATCTTTATTTATCATCATTTTCATCAAAGGCAAAGAATAAATTAAATGAACTTAAAACCCTTCAAAATCATAAGCGCGGTTATAGCAATTATAGGCCTTGCAGCCTTTCTATATTTTCAATCTTCAATGAAACAAGACGAATTTGGTGGTTTTAAAGAAGGGACCGAGCAATACAATGGTTATCGCTATGCACAGGACACGCTTAAGTCTGTTGATCAATGTGATGATGATAAAGATGATCCAGCCATGAACTTTAATGAGGAATTTTTTGAAGGATGTAAAAAGTATTTTGAAAAATAAAACGAGGTGTCTAAGATAGAGTTGATTGCATAAGATCAATAATCACTGATGCAGTTATAATTTAAATAAAATAACCTCTGCACCCCTAAAAAATTCTCCGTAACGCTCTGCAATAAAACTTTCAGCTTCTCTTTGACTGGTAAAAACTTTTGACCGATCTTCTTCAGTCGTCCAGTGCCATTGGTTAAACATCGAAAAATGCAACTCAGATATCTCGCAAGTATGTGAGTCATTGAATTGATCGCGATAAGTTAAAAAGTTCCTATCTTTTTTTATGCAATAGAGCGCCATCAGTTTTGCCCCCTATAGTGTAAAACTGAAATTGTAGATGAGCAGGAACCCTTGAATATTGTTAAATTGTGACTTACAAAGAAAAGTATGTTTTCTACACAATTAAAGCTATGTTTCTACATTGTTTATTCTATTTTTCTTCCCGATAAGCGGTAAATAACGGCGAATAATACGTGAATTGAATAGAACAAAGCCCTAATTAAAGGGCTTTGTCAGAATATAAAATATTCTTTTAATTTTTAATGGTGATGTCTTTTTTTCTTGCCACCACCATTTTGCTTATTGACTGTAGCCCAAGCAATACGCTCTGCATCTTCTTCAGAAAGACTACGTTCTCTTTCACTGTCGAAAATATGTTTCGCCTGTCGCTTCTGCTTTTCTGTATACGCTGATTTATCACCTGCACCTGTAGGCATAATTTTATCCTCCTACAAACATCAATAGATCTCTTTATAATTTTAAATGAAGTAAAGCAAACTTAACAGGCATAATTCATACGCAGGATGTATCATAGATTGCTGAAAAAGAGTCATTTTTAATTTGTATACAAGTTTTGAAATAATTAAGTTTTAAAAAACTCTATCAAGTTGAACTGCTACTTGCGTTGTCTTAGATACAAGCCAATAGCACTCTTTTAATTTATTAACTCATTTAAAGTACATCTGTTTATAACGCTATGTTCTCACTACCGATCCATCATAAACTGGCAGGATTTTACTTTTTCTACTATTCCATAGTCGGAACCTTCATGCCTTTTTGGAGCCTTTATCTTGAAGATCAGGGTTTTAATTATCAAGAGATTGGGCTTTTATCTTCCATAGCGATTGTGACACGTTTTTTTGCACCATTTATTTGGGGATGGATTGCTGATAAGTCTGGCAAAAGAATGTTGTTGGTACGCATCGCAACATGGATGGAAGCCTGTATTTGGTTCATGATTTTTCTGATTCCAAATACTTTCCAGTCTGTTGCATTACTCATGCTTATTTTTAGTTTTTTTCAAAATGCAATTTTAGCGCAATTTGAAGGGGTGACTTTATTCTGGTTGGGTGAAAAGCGGACTGAACTATATGGAAAAGTTAGAAAATGGGGTTCGATCGGTTTTATTGTCGGTGTCTTTGGTGTCGGGGCCTTATTAGAAATTGTCCCTATTTCAATGTTGCCTGTCATGTTGCTGTGCATTGCATTTCTGGCTTTTATTTGGTCTTTCAGCATCAAAGAACCGAGTAGCGCACCGCGTTCACAAACGCAATTGGAACCACTGTTACCGATATTAAAACGACCTGTTGTGGCTGCTTTTTTTGCAATTGAATTTGTCTTGTTATTTTCCCATGCGCCATTTTATAGTTTTTATAGCAATTATTTGCATCAAGTCGGTTTTAGCACAACAGAAATCGGTTTTTTATGGTCAGTGGGCGTGATCGCTGAAATTATCATGTTTGCTTTTGCCCATATGTTTTTAACTCGGTTTTCTTGGCGTAGTCTGGTGAGCCTTTGTTTGATTCTGACCGGAGCAAGATGGATTGTTGTTGGCTTATTCCCCAACTTATTTATTGCGCAATTTTTAGCACAAACCATTCATGCCTTTAGTTTTGGCTTGTTTCATATGATTGCCATGCGCATTATTTTTCAGAATTTCTCAATGGGTCAGCAAGGTCGTGGCCAAGCGATGTATAGCACCATGTGGGGCTTAGGTGTAGCGATAGGCAGTATCTTGGCAGGTCAATACTGGCAACTGATTTCTGGCGAGGTGGTTTTTATCATTGCCGGGCTTTCAACGCTAGTCGGCTTGTTGTTTGTTCGATGGCTACCGAAACAGATTCAACAAGCCTAAATCTGAAGTTGAATAATATTGAGAGCCTATTTTTACAGCTGGATTTCACTGTATCGCTTAAACCAGGGCTGTGCTTGCTCAAGTTGAGCGGCCAGTTGCAGTAATAAGTCTTCACGAGCAAAAGGTGCAATAAACTGTGAACCTAAAGGCAAATTGTCCTGATTCCAGTACAGCGGAACAGACATCGCCGGAAGACCGGTAATATTGGCCAATTGGGTAAAAGGAACCCATTTTAAATTTTCTTTCACAATTTGATCGACCATTTTTCCTTGAGCCAGTAAATGGGCTTTGCGGAGTTTTAATAGACTTTTTAAAATCGGTTTTTGCCAGTTGGGTATTTTGATTTCACCATTTTTAGGTGCGGCCGTAGCCGTTGCAGGGGTTAAATATAAGTCATAGCGATCAAAAAAATGATTCATTTTTGTGGCATAGATCCCCCAGTTATTCAGGTTGTGAATATACTCCATTGCCGTGGTTTGCCCACCAAAGGCAGCAAGTGCAAGTGAATCCAGTTCAAAATCACTATCTTTTGCCTGATGTTGTTGTTTAATTTGCTCAAGCATATAAGAGAACTGACTGAACCAAGTGGTAATAAAATCTTTGGCGAGTGCCATACCATCAATCGGTGGGGTATCTTCCACTACCGTATGACCTAATGACTCTAATAGTTGCGCCGTATGTTGAACCGCAGCAATCGCATCTTTAGAAACATGGGTGCCAATAGGGGAATGGGTACTAAAAGCAATTTTTAGTTTTTTAGGCAGATATTGAATGGCATCTAAATAGCTACTTTGAGGATGTTCAATTTTAAATAAGGAACTATGTTCAGCGCCGTGGGTTGCATCCAGCATTGCTGCGCTATCGCGTACGGTTTTGGCGAGGATGTGTTGAATAGCAGCCCCATGCATGGCCTCACTCATTTGTGGTCCCCACGGGGTGCGTCCACGACTCGGTTTTAATCCAAATAAGCCACAGTAAGATGCTGGAATACGAATAGAACCACCACCATCGCCAGCACCGGCAATCGGAACAATACCTGCTGCAACCGCAGATGCGGAACCTCCTGATGATCCGCCACTATTATGTTTTAAATTCCAGGGGTTGTGACAGGCTCCCCAAGCCTCAGGCTCGGTAATTCCTTTAATACCAAATTCTGGGGTGTTGGTGCGTCCAAAAGTGACAATGCCGGAATTTTCCCAACGATTTACAATTTCAGAATTATGTTCAGAAATATGATTGATGCGTTTTAAGCCTTTGCAGCCATAGAAAGTAGGATAGCCTGCATATTCTTGAAATAAGTCCTTCACTAAAAATGGCACACCCGCAAAAGGACCAGTTAATTCTTGCTGAGTGCGTTTCTGTGCATAGTCATGCATGGGAATAATAATGGCATTTAATTTGGGATTGGTATGAGTTGCACGCTGTAATGCTAAATTCAGTAATTCTGAAGATGAAACTTCTTTGTTGGCAACTAATTTGGCCAATCCTAGGCCGTCATATTGTAGATATTCAGAAAGATTCATTAAAGACCTGGTTTTATTTTTCATATGAACTTTAGTTGTTGTAATGGATTTTATATGAAGAAGCAATACTGACCTGATTTCACTTCGAAGCATCTGATTGGTAAAGCGCTTGGTTAAAGTTTGAAAATCAGGAATGCGTCGGCTTGTGGCTAAATAAAACGGGATTAGATTCCGATCCAGGTTTGCAAATGAAAAAAATTTATCAATGTTCTAAAATATATCCTAAGCATTAAAATTTACTCTAGTTATATTTTACTCATAAAAATAGAATAGAAATCTTTGATTATTCATAATAGCCTAGAGCGCTCTTGAAGGTCATATTAAGCGCATCTGTGTTATGTAAATTTAAAGAAAATAATTTAATTATTTCAATCAAGTATCTTTTTATTTTTTAGATTAATATGATTGAAAATATTGTTGTAATATGGTGATAAATACTGGTTTTTCATAAAAATATGCTAAGTTGTAGAGAGAGATTTTTAGCCTTGAACTTCTGTATGAAAAACGCATATCTAACAATTTTACTTATATTCTGCTCATCGGTAGCAATGGCAAATGATAATCAAGCCGTTGTAGCAACTGAAGATGACACAGCTGAAACAGAAAGTTCAAATACTATTCGTGTCGTAACTCGTCCCGAAATTGTTGGCCTATGGGGAATGCAGGTTGCCAATAATAAAAAATGCATTGAATATTATAATTTTAAAAGTAATAACAATGTCATCATAAAGAGTGGGCAAGAGTGGTCATCAGGTATTTATGATTATCAGCAATCCCAAGAGGAACGCACTTTGTTGCCTGCGCTGGTGTTGCAGGTAAAATATGACAATAATGAAAAAGATTGCTCGGGTCTTCAGGAAGATCAAACCGGCGAGATTTCTCAGTATTTTGTACAATGGAAAAATCCATCAACCATTAATTTTTGTAGTAATGAAAAAGCAGAACAATGTTTTGCGACATTACGCCGTGTTTTACCTTAAGCGCTAAAAACTAAGCTATAAAATTATAGATATAAAAAAACCGCTCATAAAGAGCGGTTTTTACATTTAAGACATCAGTATTAAGAAGCTTCTTTTTGCTGACCTTCTAATTTCTGAAGCAAATGCTTTTCAAGATAATGAATATCCATGGCTTGAGCACAGAAATTTTCATCTTTTAAGATTAAGTCTTTATGCAAAGGAATATTGGTTTTGATTCCAGTTAAGATCATCTCTTCTAAGGCTTGTTTCATACGCGCAATACAAGTTTTACGATCTTTACCATGCGCAATGAGTTTAGCAATCATTGAGTCATAGTAAGGTGGAATGCTGTAGCCCTGGTAGATGTGCGAATCTAAACGAATACCTGCACCACCTGGCGCATAATAATGCTCAATTTTCCCAGGAGAGGGCATGAAGTTGGTTGGATCTTCCGCATTAATACGGCATTCCATTGCATGACCATGACATTCAACATCGGCTTGTTCAATATCTAAACCAAGCCCGCCCGCAATGCGCAGTTGTTGTTCAATAATGTCGATACCAGTGACCATTTCAGTGACTGGATGCTCAACCTGAACACGAGTATTCATTTCAATGAAGAAGAACTCATCATCTTCAAATAAGAACTCGAATGTACCTGCACCACGGTATTGCATCATCTTACAGGCATTGACACATGCTTCTAAGATATCAGCGCGTGCCTGTTCCGGTAAGCCTGGAGCAGGTGCTTCTTCAAGCACTTTTTGATGGCGACGTTGTAAAGAACAGTCACGGTCAAAAAGGTGAATGGCATGACCATTACCATCTGCCAAAATCTGTACTTCAACATGACGCGGCTTTTGCAAGAAGCGTTCCATGTAGACAGTATCATCACCAAACCACATTTCTGCATCACGCTGTGCTGCCTGAACAGACTCAAGTAGCGTATCTACGCGTTCTACAATACGCATACCACGACCCCCACCACCTGACGCGGCTTTAACAATCAATGGGAAGCCAATTTCTTTCGCCTCAGCCAGTGCATTGTTGGTGGTTACTGCATGAGCCGAACCTGGAACCGTTGGAACACCGGCTTTACGCATTGCAGTAATGGCAGAAACTTTGTTCCCCATCAAGCGAATATGTTCTGGACGTGGGCCAATGAAGATAAAACCTGAATTTTCGACAATTTCCGCAAACTCGGCATTTTCAGACAAGAAGCCATAACCTGGATGGATGGCATCTGCACCGGTAATTTCAGCAGCAGTAATAATTGCTGGAATATTCAAGTAGCTTTCACTACTCGCGCCCGGACCAATACACACGGCTTCATCAACAAAGCGCAGGTGCATGAGGTCTTTATCGGCATCGGAATAAATGCCAACGGTTTTAATTCCTAAAGTTTTGCAAGCGCGGGTAATGCGTAACGCAATTTCACCACGGTTTGCAATTAACACCTTTTGCAACATTTATAAATCCCCGTGGTTTTAAGCGCGATAGCGGAAAAGTGCTTGACCGAATTGAATGACTTCACCATTTTTCACTAGAATTTCTTCAACGACACCGCTTTGAGTGGCTTCAATCGGGTTCATGATTTTCATGGCTTCAATGATGCCTAAAGTGTCGCCTGCAGAGATCGTTTGGCCCACTTTAACAAATGGTGGTTCACCAGGGCTTTGTGCAGAATAGAACACGCCAACCATCGGTGAAGCTTCTACAGCACCACGTGGAGTTTTTGCAACAGGTGCCGCTGCTGGAGCCGCAGTCATGGTTGGAACGCCTGCCGCAACCACTGGATTGCGACGAGTTAAGGCGATGGATTGATCACCTTCTTTAACTTCTATCGCTTGTAAGTCAGATTCAATCATCAGGTCGATGAGTTTCTTGATTTTACGGATATCCATGAGACAGTATTCCTAATTATGATTGCGTAGAAAGTTGAATTTTTTCGATGGCATAATTCAGTGCAGCGGCATAGCCCTGAGCACCTAAACCGCAAATTACGCCAACGGCTTTATCGGACAGATATGAATGATGTCTAAATGCTTCGCGAGCATGCACATTCGATAAATGAACCTCAATAAACGGGATTGCGACACCTAGAAGGGCGTCACGTACTGCAACAGAGGTATGGGTCAATGCAGCAGGGTTGATAATGATGAACTGAACGCCTTCTTGTTGGGCTTGATGAATTCGGTCCACAATTGCACCTTCCCAATTACTTTGGAAAGTATCTAATGAAAGAGATGAATTTTGAGCTTGAGCGATGAGCTTCTGATTAATATCTTCTAGGGTGAGATGTCCATAAACTTCAGGTTCTCGCTTTCCTAACAAATTTAGATTCGGTCCATGAATAACCAAAATGGTCGAGCTCATTCAGCTTGCTCCAATTATAAGTTTGCAAATCTACCTTGCAAGATGTCAGCAAAGTTTGCGTATTATGGCATGTATTTCCACATTTTTATTATGAACTGTTTTAATCAATGTGAAAGCTACGTGTCAAAACTGAGCTATATAATGAAAACTTTGCAAGGAATTGGCAATGTTAAAAAATGACATTTTTTATAATTATTACTATTTTTTACATTGTAAACTGAATTGACCAAAACAGTTCATTTATTTTGTGTAACAGCTAGGCCTGAATAATGGATAGTCAGAAGTTCTTGCCAGCAGGTGGTATAACGTGGAGATCGGTGGTGCTGTTTCATTTGCCATGCTGGGCTGGTGGAATGATAACCGACTTGTATACAATCTGAACCGTAACGTTGCTTCATTTTCAATAAAATTTTCATCAAATCATCACGCTGTTGAATCAGTTGCAAGGGTTGCCATAAGTCATGCATATGCTGTTGCTTAGAAGACAGCGCCGTAAACATCACTTCAACTTTGACATATTTTTTATTTTCTTTAAATAAAACATTTACTTGCTTTAATGCTGTGTGATTTAAAGTCAGTAAATCATCGGTGGCATATTCAAGTCCTAGTGCATGGGAAGTACCCTTTTTATAGGGGGGATTGGGTATTTTTTCATACAGTGAAACATGCACACACGCGCAAAGTTGCTGCTGTGTAGTTAAGCGTTTATGAGCACGGTTTACATGAAAAGTAACGGCTTGCTTTAAGATGGACTTTTCGCTTAAAACTGAAGCAAAGCTGCGGGATGAAAGTATCCTTTTTGAGGGGATTGCAGGGTCATCCAAGGCAATGCAGGATTGACCTTTTAGCTCACGAATAGTACGTGCAATGACCACCGAGAACTGCTTGGCAAGATGGTGTTCATTGGCAAAAGTTAAGTCATAGCTATTATAAATTTCATAATCTTCAAGTTGCTTGCTTATTTTGCGACCAATTCCCCAAACATCGGCTACAGGTGTTTCTTGAAGTAAGCTTTCATAACTGCATAAATCTAAGTCAGGCAAGAAACAGAACGATTTAAAACCGGTTCTTTTTTTCGCAAAATGATTCGCTAGTTTTGCTCTGTAAGTCAGAAAGTATACAGCAGGGTAAACCAATCCATTGATCAATGGTGCTGATCAACTCCCGGCAATATTGTTCAATGTCGATGCTTTTTGCATAAGGCGTTAAGCGGATAAAGCATTCATCAATCGAATAAGGCTCAAGATCATCTATATGGAAGTATTGCTGTAAGATTAGAAAAAAGCGCCGTGACATATCTCCATATAACGCATAATTACTGGAAAATACTTTTACACCTGCCTGCAAAGCCTCTTTCTCAATTTCATACCATGGAACAGCCATCCCGATGTTTAAAGCTTTGGCTTCATTACTGCGAGAGACTACACAACCATCGTTATTGGAGAGTACAACCACTGGTTTCTCATTCAGTTGCGGGTCAAATACGCGCTCACAGCTGACATAACAATTATACCTAAGAAGGACGTAGGTATGGACATGCTTAACCAATATTATTTTTAATCTTGATTTTGTAACATTATCAAGTCAAGAATAAAGAGATATTTAAAAAAACTCAAATCAAAAATTTGAGAATAATCAATAGGGCATTAGATGAGGAGGTTTAACCTCATGTAAGCTTGAGTGTAATTACAGTTAATAGCGTAAAGTTAGGCGAGAGTTATTTGCTAGAAATCAATAAATTAATATTTTGAATATTACAATGAATTAAGTCGATACAGTTTGGGGGTTGGTGAAATGGAAATATCCGCTAGATTAGTAAGAGTCGTAATTAGTACGGCATATCCCTAACAACTAAAGGATGGATATGGAAATGGCTAATCAACAACAACCAAATCAGCAAAATGACAATCAACGTCAACAACAGCAAAACAACCCACAAAGTGACAAGCAACAACAGCAACAAACGGGTAAACAACAGCAGCAACCCAATCAACAACAGCAAAAAAATCCTCAGCAACGCTAAGGGTTAAACAAAAAGCCTCAAGATCATCTTGAGGCTTTTGTCTAGCTATAGCTGCTTGATATTTTGCGGCAATAAGAAATTTACTATTTTATATTTAAGAGAGTCTTTCTATTTATAACGAAAAGACCCGTTTTATTGAACTTATATAATTTCATTATCGTAATTTTTTTAAAATACAGGTCACAACCCCCCAAATAATCAACTCATCTTCACTACCTAAATAAATATCTGGATATTCCGGATTTTCTGCTTTTAACCAAATCTTAGGTTGACTATTGTTTTGCTTCTCTTTCATCAGTCGTTTTACCGTGAACTCATTATTGATTAAAGCTAAAACGATGTCCCCGTGTTCTGCGTTTAAGCTACGATCAACTAAAATCTGGTCATCTATATCTATCCCTGCATTTTTCATCGACAAAGAATTCACCCTCAATACAAATGTACTCAGTGGGTTATGGATTAAATATTCATTTAAGTCGATAAAGTTTTCTGTGTAATCTTGAGCAGGAGAGGGAAAACCTGCAGCAACCGACTCCAGCGGATAAGCAATATCTATCTGGGTGCGAATTTGAATAGGGTGGAGTTCAATATTTTTAATGCGATCATCTTCAGGCTTCGGCTGTAACCAGGCTTTAATTTCTGCTACTTTGGACTCGGGAACACGCATAACCACCGTTTTTTCTTGATACTGGGTTTTTCGCCCTGCATTTCTACGTCTGCCGCCGTGGCTATATGCTGTTATCGTTGGATCTTTAGCTTTCATTATTGTTTCTTGAATTTGTAACTTTTTCAAGCTTAGCAAAAAATACAGAAAATAAAAAGATTGCCTACATATTTATGATCTAGGATAAAATGCACTATTCAGCTCAATTTACCAAGGTATAAGCCATGAACCAGAAATCACCCTTAGAAGAATTAATCGCAGAACAAAAGCTATTGTGTGAAGAATTTGATTCTGCTTATATCAAAGTGAGCGGTGATGATGTTATTGCAGTTGCGATAGATACATTAAATCAAGAACCGATTGTCGGAATTCGTAAAAAGCCTGAGACAGAAGAAAATGTCGCTTGGTTTATCTATGGTGGAGAGCTAGGAGAGGGCGAAGATTTTTTTCAAACCCTCACTGTTCGAGAATTACAGGATATTTTGCCGGAAGTGCTTCCGTACTTGGCTTTGGCTGAAGGCTTCCGTTTTATGATTGATCGTGAAGATTATGAAGATGTATGGAAAGAAGGCCAAGATTAAGTAAAAAGTAAGCTGTTCAAATTGATGATATGAGCCACTAAATAAGTGGCTTTTAATTTTTAGCCTCAGGATCTGAAAGTAACAATGTTTTAAATAATGATTAAGACGCTAATAAATAATTTCTTGAATCGTTAAAGCGATTCTAATAAGTTCCTTAATCGCTAGGAATGACACAGCGTGATTAAATTTTGCATTTATTAATCCACAGATTACATTTCTATGTTGGTGTATAAATAGACAATTATTGGTACTATGTTAATATTAGATAGAAATATACCTTGTGTAACGGGAGTTGTTCGATGACAGCTTATACCATCATGAAAGCAGGCAAATATGAGGATGACATGATTCCTAAACTTGCTATACATGCATTTCGTCATGCCTTTAACAAAGCATGCTCGGTAGCGACGGTCGTTTATGCAAAAGAACATCAGCTGCTGCAACGCGAAGTTAATGGACATGAAACCGTGATTCGTGACTTGTCTAAGGCTTATGTCACAGTTGATCATCTTCCTAAAGTTCTAAAACGCAAGAGAAAACAAGAGGCAGCTGTATAACTGAATGCCTCAACCAAGAATAAGGATGTTTGCCGGTCCCAACGGATCTGGAAAGAGTACAGTCAAAGAATATCTATTGCCCCATCACATTGGGGCTTATTTAAATGCCGATGAATTAGAACAGAATCTTAACACGAGTCATCAGCTAGATTTAACGACTTATCATCCCACTCTAAAATCACAAAATCTCATTGCTTTTCTAAAACAGAAAAAACGTCCGAATGCTGGACAGTTGGTTGCTTTGCTAACAAGTGAGCCTATTCTATTAGAGGATGGGAACATTCTGTTTGATCCATCAGAAATAGATTCCTATCTCTGTGCACGTATTATTGATTATATTCGCTTGGAATTTTTACGCTTAAAGATTAGTTTTACTTTTGAAACGGTGATGTCTCATATTTCTAAAGTGGAATTTCTACAAGCAGCAAAGCGACAGGGTTTTAAAACTTATTTGTATTATGTATCGACTGTTGATCCGATGATTAATATTGCCCGAGTTAAATATCGGGTCAGCGTAGGTGGACATCCTGTACCTGAACAAAAGATTGTGGAACGCTATTACCGGAGTATGGATTTACTCATGCAGGCGGTAGATGCGAGTGATC
This sequence comes from Acinetobacter sp. ANC 4779, assembly GCF_004331055.1. Classification (NCBI taxonomy): domain Bacteria; kingdom Pseudomonadati; phylum Pseudomonadota; class Gammaproteobacteria; order Moraxellales; family Moraxellaceae; genus Acinetobacter; species Acinetobacter sp. ANC 4779. The sequence goes on along the minus strand of NZ_SJNU01000005.1, from coordinate 194,191 downwards.
GAACCTATTTGTTTGATAACTCTTCCAATGGTGAAAAGGCTGCATTTATTGCAGAGATCCAATCTGCAGAAACTTTAAAAATGAATCCTGATGTTCAAAACTTGCCTTGGTGGTTTGCAGACAAAGTTCTGAAAAATTTTACTGAAGAATAAAAGATTATATAAAAGTTATATCAACGATATCTTAAATACTTTTTATGTCCGATTACTCTATTGCTGCCATGTTTATGGGTATGTTGATTCAGCGCCAATTGATGGAAAGAAATTTATGATACAACATCCACAAGTGCAGCATTTTGTTGATCAGCAGACCAACACCTTTAGTGATGTCGTGCCAGATTCTATAAGTCAGCGCTGTGCAATTATCGTTAGCGTTTTAGATTACGCTGCGCCGTCTGCGACAACTAAGACCACACAGGCCGATTTAATTATTAACTATATACATCAAAATAGCCTAAGCGTAGAGTAGATTTTAGAAACACATATTCATGTAGACCATATCACTGCATCACAATATCTAAAAGAACAATTGGGCGACACAATCGCTATGAGCAAAAATATTGGGATTGTAGAGGAAACTTTTAGTGCAATTTATAATCTAGACAGTAAGCACTTTAATGCTAACCAAACATTTGATCATCTATTTAAAGATGGGGGAGCAGTTCAAAATTGGTGAATTGGCAGCCTATAACATCCCGACTCGGATATACGCCTGTATGTTTAAGCTATGTCATTGGAGATGCTGTATTTGTAGGAGATACTTTATTTATGCCAGATTATGGTACGGCACATTGTGATTTTCCTAAGGGCAGTGCAGCGAATTTATTTGATTCTGTCAAAAAACTATATCAATTAGATGAAAATATGCGAATTTTCCTCTGTCATGATTATTTGCCTGAAAGTCGGCTTGAATACAGTTAGTTGTCAAAGCAGTATTCAAACGCAAAAGAACAGCAATATTCACATTAATGTTCAAACAATAAAAGCTGAATTGATAGAGATGCGAAACCGCCGTGATGCAACATTGTCTATGCCGAAACTAATTTTACCGGCAATTCAGATCAATATGGGGATGGGGGTAGATTTCCTGAACCTGAAGCAAACGGAATTCGTTATTTAAAATTACCACTCAACTATTTTAAATAAGATGAGCGATAGAGCAGAATTTTAACAATCAAGCGTCATTCATAGTGTCTAAGACGATATTAAACATAAACCTGATGACTTTTGATCTATTTTTAAAATAGATCTTTTGTTCCCATATAAATTGATTATTTTAAACCGCCACTGAAGACATCAAAATAAAATAAAGAGTCCGAAATTACCTATCTAAAAATAGCCTAAGCAAAATTACATATTTAAAATGGCAATTGATTAAATACCTATTATCATCAAAAATAACTCAACCTAACAATGTAATCAAAAAAAATTATGATTTTAAATTATCAAATTCATCTTAATGAAATCCGTTCAGAAAAAATACCTCTCGTATTCATTCATGGTTTATTTGGGAGTTTAAGTAATCTTGGCATGTTGGCGCGTGCATTTTATCAATCACATTCGGTCATTCAAATTGATGTACGTAATCATGGGCATTCGCCCCATTCGGCTGAAATAAATTACGCAGTTATGGCAATGGATATTTTAGAAACAGTGGATGCTTTGAATATTCAAAAATTCTCTGTGATTGGCCATTCTATGGGTGGCAAAATTGCGATGCAATTAGCGAATAGCGCAGGGGAGCGCCTAGAACAATTGGTCGTTCTGGATATGACTCCATTTGCATATAAAGAAAGTCATCATGATCAAATCTTTAAAGCCTTATTTGCTGTACAAAATGCTCATGTTAAACACCGAGAACAAGCAACTCAAATCATGCGTGAACATTTAGATGAAGAAATGGTGATCCAGTTTTTAATGAAGTCATTTAGCCAAGGGCAGTGGCTCTTTAATGTCGATGCATTATTTAACCATTACCCGGATATTATCAATTGGACTGCGATTCAGCCTTGGCAAAAAGAAACCCTCTTTATTCGTGGCGGTAAATCTGCATATATAAGTAAAGATGAGCATTTTGATGCAATCAAAATGCAATTTCCTAATGCCAATCTTAAAGTGATAGAAGATGCAGGACATTGGTTACATGCAGAAAAGACCCAACAAGTTGTGGATGAAATTAATCAATATTTAAAGTTAAATTAAAGTATTCATTAGAAGCTCTAATGAAAAATTAGGCTTCTAATGTAAATAATTAATTTATATTAGTTACCAATAACTGTCCTTCAGAAGTTAATTGCGTAGCCATTTCAGCAGTTTTTCTGAGTCCGGGCATACGATACTCTGTATGCCCATAATCCTGAATCGACTTCCAACGACCGCCCCAAGTTAAGCCAAGCGATTCTGCAACTTCCCCATATAATTGATAGCCTTGCATTGCCCATGGATCACGTTCAGAAATAATAACTTTGCCATTTTTTTTAAATGCAACATCGGCAGCCAAACCAAATTGGTGATAACTTTGAAAACCTCTGGCACGGGTAATATTACTATTTCTAGCTAAAGTATTCTGACGTTCTGGACTGCGATAGCCCTCTAATAAAATCATTTCATAACCATGACGTTCTTGCATGATTTTAAATACCATCAGTAAACGCTGTTTATAACGCGGATTTATTTTATGCCATTTACGATCAGCCGATGCAAAATCTGCATGTGAATATTGCATCGACAGATCTGCAGCATTTGGCTTAAATACCTCTGTCTGAATATTTGGCTGAGTAGATTCGATATTTGTCGCAGTAATAATAGCTTCTTCGATCAATGATTCTTCCACTTCTGCTGGTGGCGAAAGCATTTGTCCCTCTAGCAAAGCATAAATTTGAGGATCTACTTCTATTAAATAATTTGCTTCAATCATGCTAGGATTAACCGGTCGTGTAAAAGTGAAAATCAATATACTGGCAAACAGAAAAAATCCGGCAACCAGAATCCACCATTGTTGCAAATGCCAATGCGACTGGATCTGTTTAGGCGAAGCAGCATGATTCAACTGTAGAGCAAATTTCTTGGCAGAATGAAATTGTTTTTTACCTTGAGGAATAACACCTAAGAAAAATTGTTGTGTTTTATCCCGAAACTCATAAGAAGATAGCAGTGCGAGGCTACAGGAAACCAAGATAAAACCAATAAATATAGCAATGATCATGGAGACACGGCGGTTTCTTTGGTTACTAGGGGCGTTTTATTTAGGCTTTTTGCCCTAGGTTTAGCTTGATCCTGATGTAGAAGTACCTTACTTAAATCATCATTTTGGGATTGGGGGAAATCAACGCGATGTTCCTCATCTGGTACAAATTGATTGGTTTGAATATCGGGCTGAATGACACGAGTTTCTAGCTCTAAAACTGCCTGCTTGTTTTCTAAAAAACCTGATTCAGTCTGGCTTATATTTGCAGATACCAAACTACGCATAATTGCATTGTGAATTAAAGTATTTAAATAAATATAGCTCACCATAGAGCTAAAAATAACTCCAGTACAAAAGCCTAAACCCCCATAGAATGCCGCTGGATGATGTATTTTTTTTGAAGGCTTTAAGGTTTTTAAAGAAGTCTGTTTTTCGTTCGCCATTTTTTATTTTCTTATGGTAAATGGATGATGATATATGCCTGTTCAGCAGGTGGACTAATAATGTTTTGGTAAGCTGTTAAGGATTTATTATTTTGATTTGAAAGCATGAAATTTAAACCAATAAATGACAATAAGGCAAAGCTTGCTAAAAAGATTAAAATCCAGAAAAATGGTAATTCACGGTGAATAATATGTTTAATCTGATCGGGCAAGGCTGCAAATGGAGAAAAAGAGGTTTTTTTACCTTTTAAAAAGTCAATTTCATCTCCAATACGTGCCACCAGATGAGTTAAATTCTGTATAGACTCAATCCTGAATTTTCCATGAAAACCCAACAGCATACAATAATGAAAGACTTCCAGTGCCGCGAGTCGTTCTTTACCGTGAATACGAAGGGATTCTAAAATTTCAAAAAAACGATAGCCCGCAAGTTGCGAACCAAAAAGGCTTAATTGTAATGGACTAATTATCCAGTGATTCTGCAACTCGAAAAACTGTGCATCTTGTTGTGTGACAATGGTTTCATCCAGTAATGCACAATAAGCATATTTGGCATCATGAATATCATTTGCTGAAAATTGAAGTTTTAGCGCCTGATTTTCAAAGTGGTTTAACAGATTCAATATTTTTTCACGAAATTCATCTGCATTGGCTGGGACATATTGGTTCTTTAATAGAAATACAATATAAAAACCGTCATGTAGTAAATCGACAAGATTCGTTGCACTGATGGCTTTAGCGTGAGTTGTAGTTGGGTTCAAACCCATCCCAATTTGGCCATTCTCAAAGAGTGAAGGGGTAGGATTATTTATAGTCATTGTAATGATCCTTCACTATTTCATTACCGCAATCAGTTCAATAGAAATATCCTGAAAACCGGCTGGGATATAAATACAAATCGATTCCGCTTCTAGCATCCGTTGATACAAATCATTGTTCGGTTCAATCTCAAAATAACTGACACCGGAACGCACTGGAATTGCAGTCGGTACCTGTATTAAGTGATGTAAAGGAATGACCGGAAGTGCTGCAACCACACGTTGTTCAACATCGACAGAATTGCCGACTTTAAAACGCAGCGGCACCAACTGAACAAGTTCATGGGTTTGCATCATGCCACTTGAAACCGCAATATAAAGTCGCGTATCACGGGTAATTTTGTCCGACTCTAGACTTCCAATCCAATAAGATGGACGGACTTCTTTTAAAGCAATACTAATATAGCGATTTGAAATAATCGTATCGAGTAGATCTCGTAAGATTAAATCAATCTGTAAAAAACTATCCTGTAAATGATGATGTCTATACTGCGGTAACTGATCAACTTCATAGGCGGTAGAAAAGGTGAGTAGTGATCCGGTTAAGCGCAGTAATTCAAAAAAGAGACGTTCCGGATGAATATGCGGATGCTGCAACAGATGATTCAGCGTGGCATGTGCAGTATTCAGGGCATTGACTAACCAAAAGGAAACAATATCTCCCGAACGGAATTCAATTAGTTTTTGCTCATTTTCACGATTGTTGCTTTGAATGGTTTTAATCTTGGCCCTAATCATATTTAAGGTACGTTTTAACCCGGAAATCAGCGTTTCGCATGCTTCAATATGCAAGATCGGAGCAATAAATTTACGATCGAATTCAAAATTCCCAGAACTTTGACGTTTAACTTTTGCTACAGGTAAATATAAGAAGCCATCCAGTTCATGGTTGGGTTCAATATTTGATTCAAATAATTTAAATTCGGCACGGCGTCGTAATAAAGTAATATCTGCTGCATTAGCACCGGTAAACAAATCATGTGTTTCACTAAGGTGGGAATGATAACGGCTAGGCTGGATACTTGCTTCAAATGCTACATTACGTTTATTCGGCTGAATCATTGGTAATGCCAAATAAACCATTATTTCACCACGTAAATTTAACTCATCCAGTTGAACCGGTTGTGGCAATAAGTCACGAGCAGGTGCCTGGTAAATATCACCATCTTGCCAAATCATTTCCAATTTTTCTAAAGCTAGGACATGCATGTCCAATTGCAATTCATCAAACTGCAGGGATTGCACACCGTATGAAAATGGGATGGTCGCACGAATGGTATGATTCAATCGCTGTTCATGATAGGCATCCTGCAATTGAAAGTGTTGTGGACGTAAAAATAAGCCTTCGCCCCAAAGAATTTTTTCAGCTTTAAACATGTAATTTACCAATCGTTATTTGTGTCATGATTATTTTTTTGTACACCTAAAAGCTCATGTACGGTTTCTAATGGATTTTCATTTTTTATGACCTGGCTTAACCATTCATGTAACGGCATCTGGCTCCATTTAATGGTTTTTTGCAACATATAGCTGACTGGACTATGCGGTTCATTGGCCTGAAAATAATTGGCCATATCTTGAAGAACTTGCATGGCCTGTTCACGATTTGCCACATGATTTTGAATTTGCGGTTGAAATACTTGTTGATTCATTGTTGTCAAAGTTGAGGAGATTTCAATTGCTGAATGAATAGCTTCAGGCGAAATGCTTATTTCAGCTTTAGTATTCCGATGACTTGTTACTACGGCTTGTGATTCAAAGGCATCAGTTTTATATATTTTTTTTAGATTGTTATGAATGGATTCAAGTTGAGAATCGATCGATGCAAAGCTTGGAGCATCCAGACCCATTAAGCCATCCAGTACATCTTTTAAAATATTCCACTGCTTCAAAATTTCTAAAAATGCTTGATAATTTTGATCTTGAAAAGATTTAGAAAGGTTAGAGAGTGCTTGTTCAAATTGCTCAAGTAACGAGTTGGCTTCTACCTGATCATTATCTTGAGCATGTTTACGGCGCACATTCTGTTGGTGCAATAAGCTTTCATACTCCATTAAAGAATAAAAAGGTGGAGCATTTATAATTGGAATATTTTTAACTAGCGAGGGTAATTGATTAATCAGTCCTTGCAGCAAACCAAGACGTTGATCCAAATCATCATCATCAATTTTTGGATGCAATAACATCCAGAAATCACTTAAGCTACGTTGTGTCAGCTCTAGACCTTTGGCTACACCTTCAAAACCATAAAGGTGTGACCAGGCTTTAATTAACCCACTATATAACCGGATATCTTTCGTTTTCTCAGTCAGCAATTCAGTCGACTTGGTACTTACAAAGTTCCAGTCGGCCTGCTTAGGTTCAGCAATCCAGTCACCTTGATCTAATAGTGGATCATCCTGAGTTTTTGCTTGCTTAATGGCATGAAAATCATTGGAAAATGAACAATCTATCCCGCAAGGGGATTCATCTGAAATTACTTTTAATAATGCTTCGAGTTCTAAACTCATGTTATGCCTTTCTCATGTTTTTATAATATTTTTAAAATTATGCTTGGGTAACTTTGATATTTTTAATAGGTTTTTTTATGGTTTTTGCAACAGGATCAAGTTGATAAAGAATTTCATCACCCTGTATACCAATATAGATTTGCTTCGGTAATTTTTGTTCTGCTAAGCCAACTAAAATTTGTGTGGCTAAAGCTGGCAATACCGATGAATTAAGGATGTTATCTATATTACGTGCACCACTATCCACTTCGGTGCACCGACTGAGTAGTAATTCAATTAAATCTCCACTATAAGAAACTTTGCTTGAATATTGTTGTTCTAAACGTGCCGTAATTTTATTTAATTTATGTTTAATGATACGTAACAGTAATTCATCAGGCAAAGGAAAATAAGGCACAACACGCATACGACCTAAAAATGCCGGTTTAAACTGTTGATATAAACTTGGCTTCAAATGATCGATTAATTCTTCTGCAGTTGGCCATTCCTCAACAGACAAGTTCAAGCAGGCTTTCATGATGTCACTCGAGCCGGCATTAGATGTCAACAGGATGATGGTATTTTTAAAATCAATTAAACGACCTTCACCGTCTTCAAGCATGCCCTTGTCAAAAACCTGATAAAACAATTCCTGAACATCACTATGTGCTTTTTCAATTTCATCCAACAAGACGACACTATATGGATTACGCCGAACCGCTTCAGTCAAAACACCACCTTGACCATAGCCGATATAGCCAGGGGGAGCACCTTTCAAAGATGAAATGGTATGCGCTTCCTGATATTCAGACATATTGATCGTAATCAGATGCGATTCACCCCCATATAATTCATGAGCAAGTGCTAGCGCAGTTTCTGTTTTACCTACCCCACTTGGTCCGACCAATAAAAATACACCTTGTGGTTTATTTGGATCTTCAAGTTTTGCTTTGGAGGTTTTAATGCCTTGAACAAGTTGCTCTAAGGCATAGTCTTGTCCCATGACGCGTTCAGCAAGTTTATCTTCTAAAGTCAGAATCTGTTTAATTTCATCACTAACCATTTTACCTACAGGAATACCGGTCCAGTCCGAAATAATTTCATTAATCATTTGTGCATTTACGCGTTCATAAACCAACGGGGATACTCCTTGGACCTCAGCCAATTGCTGACGAAGAGCGGAAATCATGTGTTTATCTTGATCTGAATGTTCAGCTAACTGATCTTTGTGTTCAAGCACTTGAATTTTTTCAACAAGTTTAAGTTCAGATTGCCATTGTTGTTCTGTAGCTATAATTTCAGACTCAAGTAATTTAATTTTCTGACGCAACGTTTCTAAACGCTCATGATGAATAGGTAGATTTTTATTTTCGTTTTCTAAAATATCATGTTCCAGCTGTAAATTATAAAGTTGAGCTTCGAGTTGATCTAGCTTGACTGGTTGAGCATTCTGTGTGAGTGCCACACGCGCAGCTGCCGTATCGAGTACGCTAATGGCTTTATCGGGAAGTTGACGTCCACTGATATAACGATGTGAAGAGTGTACTGCGGTAACAATCGCTTCATCATCAATCTGCAAATTAAAATGCTTTGCCATTACAGGAATCATGGCACGAAGCATGTCTATTGCGACAGCTTCCGTTGGCTCTTCAACTTTTATTACCTGAAAACGACGACTTAATGCAGCATCCTTTTCAAAATACTGCTTATATTCCGCCCAAGTGGTTGCCGCAATAGTGCGTAATTCACCGCGAGCCAAAGCGGGTTTAAGTAAATTTGCAGCATCATTTTGACCCGCCTGACCCCCTGCACCAATTAAGGTATGTGCTTCATCAATAAATAGAATAATTGGATAGCTTGAGCTTTGAACTTCCTGAATGACCTGTTTTAAACGGTTTTCAAATTCACCTTTAACACTGGCACCTGCCTGTAACTGCCCCATATCAAGTGTATGTAGATGTACATTTTTTAGGACATCAGGAACTTGATTGTTGGCTATTTTAAGGGCTAGACCTTCAACGACAGCGGTTTTTCCGACACCAGGTTCACCCGTTAAAATCGGGTTGTTCTGACGACGGCGCATTAAAATATCAAGCATCAAGCGAATTTCAAATTCACGACCAATCACGGGATCAATCGCACCATTTTTTGCTTTTTCAGTTAAGTTGATAGTGTATTGATCTAAAGCAGGTGTTTTTAATCTTTGCTCGAACTCTTGCTTCATTTTTATTACATCTTGATGATTTTCACTTTGTTCATATTCTTGTTCAATACTGTGTGAACATAGATCTAAAACCCTGTGTTTCATGCTATCCACAGGAAAAAATTCAAATAAACTGGAAGCGCGCACTGCAATTTGATAAAGATCAGCCCCAGTTAATAATGCAACCAATAAATGCCCACTTCGAATTAACGGTTTTTGTTCTATAGAAGCCACCAGCCAAGCTTGTTCTAATAGACGTATAATTGATTTTGCAAAAATAGGGGTTCGTGCATTGCCTTTAGGTAATTGTAAAATACTTTTTTTTAAATCATTAATTAAAGCATCAGTCGAAATTTTGTATTTTTCTAATAACAGCTGTAAATCATTTTTTGCAGCATTCTGTAGAAGTTCTAAAAAGAAATGTTCAATTTCTATTTCATAATTTTGTTGAGAAATACATGTATTGGCTGATTTTTCCAGTGCTAAACGGGCACAGGAAGATAATTTTGTGATCAAAATTTTTAAATTATTCATATGTTACTCAACGTTCTAAAAGAACAATCAGGTTTTATTTTTATTTCAATGCTAAATGATCTTATTTTATATTTTTATTAAAAACAAAGCCTTATGTTTTTATGTGTTCAGGCTTTTGGCACACTATACACATTTCTTTCGAAATATTAAAAAAAATTTGATCAAAATTAGGGGGTTTTACATAAATAAACAATAAATAATAACAAATAGTGCAGGTTACTGTTAATTTCCTGTTGACTTGAGGTGGTTATTTTTTGTTAAATTCGCAACGTTGATTTGAAATTATAAAAATTAAACTAAATTGAGAAAATCACGGAATGTGATTTAACTCAGATAAACAATAAAATTAAAATAATTTGAGGCATCTTTTGAATAAAAATATATTTTTTATCCCCTTGATTGTAATAATTTCGGTGAGTCAATTAACTTTTGCTGATGAAAAACCAGTCGAACTAAAAAAAGGATGTATGAAAGACTATCCTTTAGTTTCTGGTGAGACTGACCAAGACTTACTCAACATTTATCGCCAGATATGCGATAAAAAGAATAAGAAAAATATTACTTTGCAAAATGAATTATTGATTCAAGCTGCAAAAAAATATCAACAACTTGGGAAGAATCTGAAAGCGTTACAGCTGGTGGAAAACTTACATCAACAAAATGTTCAACGTACCGCTCTTACAGATGTAGCTTTTCTTGCGGGAGTAGGGATTGCCGAGAGTTCTTTGCAGTATATGCGTTCTTATGAAGTGCGTTATTTAAGTGCACAAACGACTTATCCTGCAGCTAAAAAACTGTCGGAATATATTCAAAGCTCATTACCTGAACCAGATACATCCAAGGCTCAGACCATTACCGAAGCATCAATTAAACAAAAAAAATTAACTAAAACGACTTCATTGAAGTATTCAAGCAATAAGGCAAGACGAATAGACCAGACAAAAAATGTGAGTGCTCCTCAAACGACAGTAAAAGCAAGCACACGAAATACGACAGTAATGACGAAACCACAAAGCGGCAATACAGCAACTGCTGGTTCAAGTCCTTTTGTTTCTTTTAATAAAAATTAATATAGGACAACATTCATGGCAAAACGCGAAAGTGTGCAAAAAAAATTACAACGGATTCGTCCACCCCGTGTACAACTGACCTACGATATAGAGGTAGGTGATGGTAAAGAAATAAAAGAATTACCCTTTGTTATCGGAGTATTAGGTGATTTTTCAGCAGCTTCAGAATTAGAAAAAACAAAGTTAAAAGATAAAAAATTTATCAATGTTGATTTAGATAATATTGATGAGGTCATGAAATCACTTGCGCCACGTGTAACTTTTCAGGTCGAAAACACTTTAACTGAAGAAGGCGGACGTATGTCAGTCGACTTAACTTTTAACTCAATGCAAGATTTCCGTCCAGAAAATGTAGTACAGCAGGTTAATCCTTTACGTAAATTGGTTGAAGCACGCGAGCGTTTAACCGATTTACGCAACAAAATTTCGAATAATGAACGACTTGAAGATTTACTGGATGAAGTTTTACAAAATACCGATCACGTTCGTAGGCTAAGTGCAGAGGCAGAGTATGAATAATTTACAAACTGCTCATGCGACCCATACAGATGTTGAAAAATTTACTTTACTTGACTCTATTGTGGAGCAAAGCCGTATTGCCCGTAATGATGAAGAGCATGACCGTGCAAAAAGTTTAATTGGTGAATTGGCCAAAGAAGTCATGGCCGGAACTATTACAGTTTCTGAAAACATGACTTTGTCGCTTGATAAACGAATTGCAGAAATTGATGCCTTAATTTCAAACCAGTTAAGTAAAATTATTCATCATGAACAATTTCAAAAAATCGAATCAACATGGCGTGGTATATATTATTTCTGCCAAGAAACGCCTTCACATTCTCTAATCAAAATTCGTATGCTCAATACGACTAAAAAACAACTGACGAAAGATTTTCAGGGTGCTACAGATTTTGACCAAAGTACATTGTTTAAAAAAATTTATGAAGAAGAATATGGTTCATTTGGGGGTGCACCCTATGCAACTTTAATTGGTGATTTTGAATTTGATCGCACGCCATCAGATCTGTATTTGTTAGAGCAAATTTCTCATGTTGCAGCTGCGGCACATGCACCATTTATTTCAGCAGCAAGTCCCAACCTGCTTGGAATTGAATCGTTTACTGACATTGATCGGCCGCGTGATGTTTCTAAAATTTTTGAAACAGCTGAATATGTACAATGGCGTTCATTCCGTGAAAGTGATGATGCTCGCTATGTCGCATTAACCATGCCACGAGTATTAGGTCGTCTGCCATATCATCCTAAAGAAGGTACGGTGACCGAAGGATTTAACTTTATAGAAGAAGTTTCGGGCCAAACTCATGAAGAATATTTATGGATGAATGCGGCTTATGCATTTGCGACACGTTTAACCAATGCCTTTGATATGCATGGCTGGTGTGCAGCGATTCGTGGTGTTGAAGGTGGAGGCTTGGTTGAAGGTTTACCGGTTCATACTTTTAAAACCCAGGATGGTGAAGTTGTTTTTAAATGTCCAACTGAAATTGCCATTACCGACCGTCGTGAAAAAGAACTCAGTGATTTAGGCTTTATTCCGCTGGTACATTGTAAAAATACAGATTATGCAGCTTTCTTCGGTGCACAATCAACTCAAAAACCAAAGAAATATGATAGTGATACAGCAAATGCCAATTCTGCTTTATCCAGTCAGATTCAATATATTATGGCTGTTTCTCGTATTGCCCATTATTTAAAAGCCATGATGCGTGACAAAGTCGGTAGTTTTACATCTTCGGGAAATGTTGAAGCATTTTTAAATGAATGGTTATCGCGATACGTTTTATTAGACGATGGAGCCTCACAAGAAGCGAAAGCACAATATCCGCTTCGTGAAGCTTCAGTCAAAGTTGTAGAGAACCCCGCTCAACCTGGACACTACAAGTCTGTGGTTTTTTTAAGACCGCATTTTCAATTGGATGAGTTGTCAGTCTCTTTACGACTTGTTACTGAGTTACCTCAGACCTCTCATTAATCAGAGTGCAATTTTATAATAACTTAAAATTAAAATAGGAAAATTTATAAAAATGAAAGATATATACGTACAATTTCGTGGGAAATATAAAGTTGACGGCGAATCCCGTGACTCAGAACATAAAGATTGGCTAGAAGTTAACTCTTGGGCGCATAATATCCGCCAACCAAAATCTGCAACATCTTCAAGTGTTGGTGGCCATACTGCTGAACGTGTTGAGCATTCAGATATGCTGTTTATTAAAGATCTGGATGCAACCAGTCCAAAACTTTGGGAAGCTTGTTCAGCCGGTTATACCTTTGATGAAATTCAAGTCGATTTTTATCGTGCCAATGGTGATAAACGTATTAAATATCTTCAAATAAAACTAAAACATGTTCTGGTATCAAGCGTAACGCCACACGTAAATGAAGAAGGTGTCCCTACTGAATCATTCGGTTTGAAATATGCAGCGGTAGAGTGGACTTATAACCAACAAGATATTAACGGCACACAAAAAGGTGCTGTAACCAAAAAATGGTCACTTTCAAATAATACAGCATCTTACGCTGCATAATTTAATGATAAAAATAGTGGCTAACCTATGTTGGCCTCTATTTCTTCATCAATTACATAAATAAATAAGAAAAATATGAATCTAGATCAACTCTATCCATATGGTTTTAGAACAACGTTATTTGACCGTTTATTGCCTGAAAACGAGCAAAATTATCAGGGAAGAACGCTTCAGCAACTACGGGAATCTGTTGCCTCTGATCTCGAGGATTTGCTTAATAGCCGCATGGCTAAATTGGATGATTTAATTGATGATTTTCCTTTAGCGAAACAATCTATTTTGCAATTTGGGATTATCGATTTTGTTGGTTTATCTACCGCTAATCCAACAGATCGGGACAAAATTTGTCAATCCCTTGAGCAGTCTATTGCCGCTCATGAACCCAGGTTAAGACAAATTAAAGTAGAGATGTTACTTGATGGTCATAATATGGGAGCCTTATGTTTAAGCATTCAAGCCTATTTAAATATTCATCCTATATTTGAACCGGTTGTTTTTGATGCGTTATTAAAACCAACAACACAACAATATGTTATTTCTGCACGATCTTAAGTGGGTTTTCTGTGATTGAAGAACTGTTACCTTATTATGAAAAGCAATTACAAGAATTTGGGCAACAATCGCGTGAATTCGCACAAAAATATCCAAAAATTGCTCAGCGCTTATCGCTCAATCAGGAACAAATTGATGATCCGCATATTGAGCGTTTGATTCAGGCTTTTTCATTGGTTGCTGCGCGTATTGATAAAAAACTGGCGGACAGTTATGACATTTTTACCCGTTCATTATTCGAGGTGATGTTTCCTCAATACCTTAAACCTTTCCCTGCATGTTCAGTGGTGAGTTTTGAGGATATCAGCAAGGTCAAACAACTGACTGAAGCACATGAAATTCCTAAATCTACCCCATTAAAGTCGCGTAGTTTTAAAGGTGTGCAGTGTGAATTTACCACGACAAGATTAGTTAAATTACTGCCTATTTCATTGAATAATTTAAACTTTAAGACTAATCCAAGTGCGCATATGCATTTAAATCAAAATGCCACCTTGAGTTTCAATTTTGAAATTTTCAATCAAAGTACAAAACAGTTAATGAATGAAAAATTACCGATTTATTTGGATGCAATTTCCAATTTTCCATTACAGGTTTTAGATAACATATTTAATAAAAGTACTGGATTTTCATTAAAAATAGGAAATGATTTTATTGAAATCCCCAATCCATTTGAAGTAATGGGTTTTGATGAAACAGAAAGTTTATTACCTGTCGATCAGCATACTCATCATGCTTATCGTTTATTGATGGAATATTTTTGCTTTCCTGAAAAATTTAACTATCTCAATCTGGATTTAAATTTCTTAAAGCATTTACCCACTGAGCAAAACGAATTTGAAGTACGGATTCATTTAAAGTTAAATCTGAATGATCAGGCCTGTATTCGAAATTATGCTGAATTAAATGTCGCTAACTTTAAATTGTTTTCAGTGCCAGTGGTGAATCTATTTAATAAGCAAGCAGAACCCCAGAAAATCAATCATAAACAACTGGAATATTCCTTGGTGACAGATGCTCATCATCCCGAATTCTATCAAGTTTATTCAATCCTTGAGATGAATATGATTCGGGAAAAAAGTAGTCAAGATCAGAGCACTTTTCCTGTTTTTCCATTTTTCGCCATGAGCCATTATCATCAGGGTGATGTTCAATTTTTCTATAGTCTCAGTCCAACTAAATTACAAAATAAATCTATTGGAACAGGCTATTCTATTATTTCAAAACACTTATCGCCACATAACACAAAGTCTGATTTTATCAGTACTAAATTATTGTGTTGCAATCGAGACTTGCCGCATGAGGCTTTAAGTCAGGTCAATAATGTCCTGACTTTGAATGATAGTAACTTGACACGGCGCGCACTTGTATTAAAACGACCCACTAAGCCCTATTATTTTGAGCAAAATAAAAAAGAACAGTGGCGCATTATTTCTCATCTTTCTTTAAACACATTGTCATTCATGAAAGGCAATGCGATTAGTCATATGAAGGAACTTTTGGAGTTGTATAATTTACCTCTATTAAAAGAAAATCATCTGATGATTGATTCCATTAAAAATATTAATTTTTCATTGACCCAAAAACTGGTTGAGGCCAAACCTTTTCCATTATTTGTGCGGGGCATTAAAGTCAATTTAGCTATTGATGCACAAGTTTTTAGAGGGCATAGCCTATATATATTTACTCAGCTTTTAAGTCATGTTTTTAATTTAAAAGTTCAGATGAATAGTTATGTAGATGTCATTGTCAGTGATTCAAATAACCAACAGGAGTTATACCAATGCGTGCAGAACGTTGGTGGCAAGAAGCTTCTGTAATTGATGATCTAATGACCACACCTACAGCTTATGAATTTATTCAGGCGACACGTTTGTTGCGACACGTGCCTAATTCATTCAAAACTCAGTATTGGGCGAATGACTTTAAATTTCACAGTTCTTTAAATCTTAATTTTCCGGTTTCAGAAATTGAAACCTTAAAGCTAGAGAATAAATATATTCATTTTACCAACCTGATTGTCGGTTTAACCGGTATGCAAGGAGCTTTACCTTACACCTATAGTCATAAAATTAAACACGGTAGTCGGCAGCAGAAAGTAGAAACTATTAACTTTTTGGGTTTGTTCAATCATAAGCTCACAGCACAATATGTAGATGCAAGCTTAACCTATCATTTGCCGGTACGTTATGAAATTGAACAAGAAAATGATTATCTAGATATTCTGCATGCGTTAAATGGTTATGTCAGTTCGCAACAAGATCAAGCTGAATTAGATGATTATTTCGCTGAATTTTCAGGTTTAATGCAGGGGCAAAATAATACGACTTATGCTTTAAGGACAATGCTGGAATGTATCTTTAAAAAAGATTTTGAAATTAAAGAATTCATCGAAGAAAAATTTAAATTAACAGATGAACAAAAGACAACTTTAGGTGGCTTAAGCACAAGTTTATTAGGTATGAATACCTTTTGTGGTGAAAGTATTCGACAAATCGACGAGAAAATAGAAATCCAGATTGGCCCATTGTCCAAAACAGATTATCTCAGCTTTTTACCGCAGCAAAAAATGAGTGAAAAACTAAAAAAAATCCTCACAATCTGGTGTAGTCCAACCTTAATGGTAGATTTACGTTTAATACTAAAAAAAGAAGATATACAACCTCTTTGCTTAAATTCTAGCTCACAGTTTGGCTTGGCACAGGGAGCTTTTTTAATGCCTAAACTTACTGAATATAATTCAGAAACCTGTTATGCATTATTGAGAGAAATATAATGATTAAACTCATTCTGGGAACGTTTACCAGTATTTTTCTAATGGTCAGCATAGCGATTATTTATTATTGGCGTGACATCCAATACGATCCATCTAGCATGGATTTATTGTCATATTTTATTGTTATACCTTTAGTTTTGTCTTTAATCCTGCTTTCGCCATATTTACTTTATCAAGCTTACTATGCATATAAAAAGCATAAACAGCAACGAAAAACAGCTTTATTAGAACAACCGAATAAAAAAATACCAGAAACAAATAAAATATTTGAAGAGTTTAAATTTCTGAATTTAAATATTTTTTCATCAAATGCATTGAGTGCATTTGGTGCAAATGAAAGTATTATTAATGCATTAAAAAACTTTAGAAGTCCTGAATTGGATCAGCACTTAACCAATGGTTGTGGCTTACCAGTTTTGTCGTACAGAATTAAGTACTTGGATGATGTGATGGCACAACAAGATGAGGATTCAGATATAAAAGAGAAGCAGGGGCGCTTGCAACGAATCCAAGCCCTAATTCAATATCAGTTAGAGCAGCAGAGTAAAATTCTATCGCAGTTGGCAGCACACTTAAAACAGTCTGCATTTTTTTATGATAGTGAACTGGCATACCAGTATCGCATGCATCCTGCATGGATCGACCCAGATTATCAAGCACAGCATGAAGATGACCGATACTTTCAGGTTGAACCAGTACCGCGTCTAAATCGACTGAATATTCATATTTTATTATCAGACCAGGTATTGCATGTTTGGGATGAGCATTTCAGTCAAGAAATACTGCTCAATTTTATGCAGTCATTGGGCATCATTTCGCAGCAAATACATATCCAACATCATTTTATTGGTCAGCGAAGTTCCTATAAATACTGGCTGAATTTACTCAGTCAAATATCAGCACCATCACATGAAATTTCATTGGTAATCAATGTAGATTCTGAAATTGATCAAGAAGTGCTGGATGACAAAATGTGGTTGTCTAATGATTATTTGGCAGCAGAATTTACATCAAGCTGGTGTGTGGCTTCTCATGACCTAAATATTAATCAGCTTCATGTCATCAAGTCACTTAAAATTGCACTGAATGTCCATGATCTAGCGAATTTTCTAAATGAAACTGTGCCTAATTACACGGAACAGATCCAGCAGGAACAGCCTTTTGTAGTGATTTTAGATGATACAACTGATATCAATGCGATTAAAAAAACCAACCAAATTTTTGTTCCGACTTTAATAGAAACACATCATTCTTTATATATAAAACAAAGTCTGGGTCATACACAAACCCTCTCAAAAATTTTTGGATTTATGCTGGGCGTGCATTTTCCAGAGGAACTTACAGCAATGACCTACAGTACGGATCAAGCTTTCACCCATGCTTTTTTTCAAACGGTTGCTGAATAAAATCAGTTCGAAGAAGAGGTCATTTAAATATTAATAAAAATTAAAATAATAACGAGAATCCGCATGCTTTATACCATTTTAGGTTATGTTTGGCAGTATATAACCCATCCTAAAGCCATCATTGTACTATCATTTTTAGTGGCACTGATTTCTTCATATAATGTCATTCCCCGAAATATTTTTTGGGTATTGCTGGCAGCCTATGTTTTGGCACTCATCGGCTATGGCATATATTGGCTGATTCAAAAATATCGTTATGCTCAACAAGGAGGATTCCTTGCTGAGGCCATTCAACATGGTACCCAGGCTGAATATGGCAAACAGAAAAATAAAGATGAATTACTGCTGATCAATCAGCAAATGAAGGAATCGATCCAGTTGATTCGTAAGTCAAAGCTGGGAGACAAGAAGGGCAATGCAGCTTTATATGAATTACCTTGGTATATGGTAATTGGTAATCCGGCGGCAGGTAAAAGTTCGGCAATTTATCATTCAGGGCTAAAATTCCCCTTTGAAGCCTCACATCAAAAAATGGTTTCATCTGGCTTAAGTGGGACACAAAACTGTAACTGGTTTTTCTCAACGCAAGGAGTGTTACTCGATACGGCGGGGCGTTATTCGGTTTATGCTGAAGATCATTCTGAATGGATAGGCTTTTTGAGTTTATTAAAGAAAAGTCGCTCTAAGGCACCCATTAACGGATTGATCGTAATGGTGAGTATTGCAGAGCTAATAAGTCAAAGTCCTGAAAAATCAATCAAACTGGCTAAAAATTTAAGAGCACGGATTCAAGATTTGACTGAACGTTTAGAAATTTTTGCACCTGTGTATTTAGTATTTTCCAAAATGGATTTGATTGCAGGATTTACCGAGTTTTTTGAATGTTATGAAGTCAATGAATTTGATCAGGTATGGGGTGCAACATTAAAGTATGAATTGAATTCTGCAAATAATAATGCTGTTGAGCTTTTTGAGCAACACTATTCTGTTTTATATGATGGTTTAAAAGGACTGAGTACCACGCATCTCAGTCGTCGGCATTCGCAGAATATATCACCGAGTGTAATGACATTTCCTTTGGAGTTTAAGAGCCTAAAACCAGTCCTAAAAACTTTTATTGGCACTTTATTTGAAGAAAATCCCTACCAGTTTAAACCAGTCTTCCGTGGCTTTTATTTCACCAGTGCCTTGCAAGAAGGCATGATTGAAAGTCCAATGACCGAACAGCTAGCACAGGATTTTAATTTATCTAAAAGCGCAAATAGTGAAAATGGCATACCGAGCAATTCGATTGCCCAAAATCATGGTTACTTTCTGAAAGGTTTATTTTCGGATGTGATTTTAAAAGATAAGAATCTGGTTAAACAGCATATTAATCCAGCACGTAAGAAACAGCGTTACCTTGCATTTATTGCAGTATTATTGGGTGTGTCTATTATTCTCAGCTTATGGATATCGTCATATCGTCATAATCAACAGCTGATTGCTGATGTACAAGCAGATTTAGACAAAGTCGTACAATTAGAAAAACAATCGGGGCAAGAGCTATCCACCCAATTAAACGCTTTGTTGATTTTACAAGATCGAATGCAACAACTAGATCAGTTTGATCAAGATCGACCTATTAAATTTGGCTTTGGTTTGTATCAAGGTCAGGAACTGCGCAACAAGTTAAAAGCGGAATATTTAAAAGGTGCGAAGCAAATTGTTTTACAGCCGACCCAGCAGAATATTGTCCAGTATTTACAACGGGTAAAAAGCAACGAAACGACTTTAAAGGCCAATCATGTCAATGGGGAAATAAAACAAATTGCTAAAAATCAACAATATTTAGAGCCATCTGAAACCAATCCTCAAGATGCTTATAATGCATTAAAGGCCTATTTAATAATGAGTAATCCACAATATATGGATGCCAGTCATTTAAGTGATCAAGTTACACGTTTCTGGCGATCATGGTTAGATTCCAATCAGGGTCAAATGCCGCGTGGGGAAATGATTCAAAAAGCGGAGCAAATTTTATCCTACAGCATGACCCTAACAAATGAGCAAGCATTTCCTATTCTTGAATCAGATCCCATGGTGGTTGATCAAGCTCGCCAAGTTTTATTGTCCGTGATTCGTGGTATGCCTGCACGTGATCGTGTCTATAATGAAATTAAAATGCGTGCAGCAGTTCGTTATCCTACTATCACTGTGAAGCAGTTGATGAATACAGATAGCCAAAATACAGTACTGGGCAGTTATGCATTACCGGGCATATTTACCTATAAAGCATGGTCTGATTATGTAGAAAAAGCAATTGATGACGTGGCAAACCGGCCAACAGAGAGTAAGGATTGGGTGTTAAACAGTACACAATCGGATGACCTGACTTTTAGTGGAAGTCCGAATCAGATTCGCCAGCAGTTAACTGCTTTATATAAAGAGCAATATATTGCTGAATGGCGTAAATTCCTGAACGGCATTCACTATGCTAAAAACAATGATTTTAAACAACAGGCTAAAAATATTGAAATATTGGGTGAGCCTGAAAATTCACCCATTCGTATTCTTGTGAATCATATTGCCGAAGAAACCAGTTGGGACAATCCAATTGTGCAAGCAGAACTCGCTGCACCACAAACAGGTTTTTTGACTTGGTTTAAAGATAAATTTTTAAAGAAAGATCAAGCTAAAAGTACACAACAGGCATTGAATCAAGGGCAAGGCGTAATTTCAAAAGAATTCCAAGTATTTTATAAAATTGTGCGTAAGCGTGATGATCAGCAAAACAAATCATTGTTGGATGAATACATGCAATCACTTGCCCAAGTTCGTAGCAAGTTTAATGATCTAAAAAGTGCAGGGGATATTGGTCCTTTTGCCATGAATTTGGTCAAAAAAACCATTAATGATCAAAATTCAGTCTTTAACAGTACCCAAAAAATTATTGATGAAAAAATGTCCGCTGGACTAAATGAACAGGATCAACAAGTTTTGCAAAAATTATTGATGCGTCCATTATCACAGTCATTTGAGAGTTTGTTGATTCCTGCTCAGGATGAAATTAACAAGTTATGGATAATACAAGCCAGTCAACCATTTAAAGCAAATTTAAGTCAGAAATATCCGTTTAATTCTTCGGCAACATTACAAGCCACCAGTAATGAAATTAGCCAAATCTTTGGTGAAAATGGGAGTATTGCGCGCTTCGTGAAAGACAATCTGGATCGGTTGGTGATCCGACGAGGTTATAGTTTAACGTCAAAAACATGGAAAGATTTAGGTGTCAGCTTAAACCCTCAGTTTGTTATGAATTTTCATAGCTATGTTGCACCGAGTCATGGTATGGCGACAGGAGAGTTAAAATCAGTATCAACTGCAACGAATCAATCCAACTTTCAATTCTACCCACTTGAAAATGCGCAACTACTTTCTTATACCATTGATATTGATGGTCAGAGAATGGTCTATGAAAATGGTATTCAGCAATGGGTGAATTTTGTCTGGCCAAATCAAGGCGCTATTGCTGGTGCACGTATTACAGCTGTAGATTTGGAAGGGCAGACTCATACTATTTTTGATGAGCCGGGTGAATATGGAATTAACCGCTTAATTGATAGTGCGCAGCGCACTCAACATCAAGATGGTAACAGTTTTGAAATGATTTGGAAAAATCAACAAAATCCGAACTTGGCTGTGAAAGTGAACTTTCGCTTGATTAGTGGTAATTCAGGACAGATTGGTTCAAGTCGCGGTTATGCAGGCATGCACCTGGTTGATCTGGTGGTAAATCATAAGTCCGTGCATGTCGTTGCTGCGCAAGCAGCACCCATATCTGTTGTCGCAGTCAAAGCCAATACAACATCTCCATCATCGGGCTTTAATGGAGCACACTATGAGTAATAAAAAATCAATCATTAAAAGTGAGCTTCAACTGACTTTAAGCCAAAGTATGGAATTATTTAAACACACATTTACTAATGAATAAAAATTATGAAAAAACAAATAATTATAAATATTTTTAAGGCTGCTTTCTTTATGTCCAGTGCTGCAGTCGTTGCTTATGCAGACCCGATTGTAATTGAAGGTGCTGTACCCAATGAAACGAGTAAACAAGCGATTTTAAATAAAATGCATGCTGTTTATGGTTCTGGTCAAGTGATTGATAAAATTCAAGTTCGTGCTGTATCTGCACCAAATGGTTGGAGTGATTCAGTGACTGAAGTCATTACACCAGATTTAAAAAAAGTTAAACAAGGAAAATTAACTGTACATGGTACACAGATGGATTTGGCTGGGAAAATGTTAAATCAGAATGACATTCAGCCAATTTCATTAAATTTTAATAGCTTAGTTCAAGCACCGTATCGTTTGAAAACGCGATTAACAATAAATCACGCAGAACAGAAAATTATTGATCAGGCTTTAAAAAATCGAATTATTGAATTTGAATCTGGAAGTACTGTATTAGCAGCTTCAGGGAGGCAGATTTTAGATGAGATGGCGATCGTATTAAATAAGGTTGGTGGCAAAAAAGTAAAGATTATTGGCCATACAGATAATTCAGGCGATTCAGCGAAAAATTTAAATTTGAGCCAACAACGTGCGACAGCAGTTAAAAATTATTTAATTGGAAAAAATATTCCTACAAATAGTTTAAGTGTTGAAGGTGTAGGTTCAACTAAACCGGTTGCTGATAACACAACAGTTGAAGGTCGTAAGAAAAATCGTCGAATTGAATTCGAAGTTTTATAAGTTATCTATAAAGAGTTACATAATTGTATGTAACTCTTTATAGATAACTTCAATTTCGTATAATGTATATTATGTTAAATAGAATATCTAAGATTGTAGCCTACACAACCTTAGTTGTAGCCCTAGCTCCAGATCGTGAATCTGGATAAGTTTACTCATAATCTGGAGTAAGCTAAGTAACATAATATATGTTATGCCGAAATCTAAGCGTCTTACATTTTAGAATCTATTATTCTCAAAATATAAGCTTTATGTTTTAAAAGAAATTCTCTTTTTAATTCTTGATGCCGCCTCTTTAGTGACATAAATATTTTTATGTCGATATAAATATCCGGATTCTATTCTTACTCGTTTAGAAAAATTGATTCTACGGACAATGGAATCAATAGACCTCTTGCAAAAATCATTTTTTGATCAATTCTATGTTGTAAATTGCAGCAATCAAATTCAGGCGTAAACCGATATGTTATTTAAATGATGTATATAGAATCAGAGAGTTAAACTTACTTTCACCTAATGAAAGTAAGTTTATGCGCTTAAATCCAATAAAAGTAAAATACAATATTAAAAATCCATATATTTCATTAACTTAATTAATATATAGTTTTCTTGTGTATATTCATATGCCAAAAACAAGCCGAATCATTTGAAATCATTTGGCTGGTTGCTTAGGCTTAAGCATTTAGAAATATACTTATTTCACCTAAAAAGCTTAGGAGCAACTTCCTGGTGGCGGTGATTGCTCCCTCCCCGCTATGCAGTATTCCTATTTTAATAAAGCTGCAAACTTAGCACGTGCTGCATGAAGTTTTTTATAGCTCTCGATCAGACGTAAATGCCGCTCTAAGCCTTCCAGTTTCATACTGGTTTCAGTTAAGCCATAGAAGCGGATACTGCCATCCATAGAACCAATCACGGCATCCATACGTTCATCACCAAACATACGGCGGAAATTGGCTTCATAATCATCCAAATCCATGTCGTCATCCAGCTCAACTTCAAGCACAACATTTAGGCATTGGTAGAATAAACCGCGTTCAACCGTATTGGTGTTGTATTGCAGGAATTGTTCAACTAAATCTTTCGCTTCTTCAAATTGCTGTAAAGCAATATAAATGAGTAGCTTAAGTTCCAGAATAGTAAGCTGTCCCCAAACGCTATTATCATCAAATTCAATCCCAATTAAGGTCACGATATCGGTGTAATCATCAGATTCACATTCCTCTAAACGCTCAACCAAGGCTTCAAGCTGCTCTTCCTCCAAACGGTGGATATTTAAAATATCTTCACGGAACTGAAGCGCTTTATTGGTATTGTCCCAAATTAAATCTTCAACCAGATAGATTTCAGAATAACCTGGCACCAAGATACGGCAAGCCGTCGCACCTAAATGCTGATACACCGCCATATATACTTCTTTGCCCATTTGTTCGAGAATACCGAACATGGTTGCAGCTTCTTCCGCATTGGCATTTTCGCCCTCAGCAGTGAAATCCCACTCTACAAACTCATAATTAGATTTTGAGCTAAAGAAACGCCAAGACACTACACCGCTTGAATCGATAAAATGCTCTACGAAGTTGTTTGGCTCAGTCACTGCATTGCTGCTAAATGTTGGTTTGGGTAAATCGTTTAGACCTTCAAAACTACGACCTTGCAATAGTTCAGTTAAACTACGCTCTAAAGCCACTTCTAGCTTTGGATGCGCACCGAAAGAGGCAAATACTCCACCAGTACGTGGGTTCATTAAGGTCACGCACATCACCGGGAATTGACCGCCCAATGAAGCATCTTTCACCAGAACAGGGAAACCTTGTTCTTCTAGTCCTTTGATACCTGCCACAATGCCTGGATATTTCGCCAAGACCTCTTCTGGCACATCTGGAAGCGCAATCTCACCTTCTAAAATTTCACGTTTCACCGCACGTTCAAAAATTTCAGACAAACACTGTACTTGTGCTTCGGCCAAAGTATTACCGGCACTCATTCCGTTACTTAAATACAAGTTTTCAATCAGATTTGATGGAAAATAAACCACTTCATCATCGGACTGACGGACGAATGGCAATGAACAGATTCCGCGCTCAATATTGCCCGAGTTGGTGTCATACAAATGCGTACCGAGAAGCTCATCTTCAGGGTTGTAAATCTCTAAAGTATATTCATCCAGAATTTCTTTTGGTAACTCACCTTCTGAACCTGGCTTAAACCATTTTTCATCTGGGTAATGTACAAATTCAGCATTGGCAATATCTTCACCCCAAAACTGATCGTTGTAGAAGAAGTTACAGTTGAGACGTTCAATGAACTCCCCTAAGGCCGAGGCCAACGCACTTTCTTTAGTTGAACCTTTGCCGTTGGTAAAACACATTGGTGATTGTGCATCACGAACATGTAATGACCACACGTTAGGCACAATATTACGCCATGAAGCAATTTCAATCTTCATGCCCAAGCCGGCCAAAATACCTGACATATTGGCAATGGTTTCTTCTAGAGGCAGATCTTTACCCGGAATAAAGGTACTGCTGTCTGAAGCTAGACTCGGCATCAATAAAGCTTGTGCATCGGCATCAATGCTTTCCACTTGTTCAATGATAAATTCAGGACCGGTTTGGATCACTTTTTTAACCGTACAGCGGTCGATTGAACGCAAAATACCTTGGCGGTCTTTTTCAGAAATATCAGATGGCAATTCGACCTGAATTTTAAAAATCTGTTTGTAACGGTTTTCTGGATCTACAATGTTGTTCTGCGACAAACGAATATTATCAGTCGGGATATCACGCGCTGCACAATATACTTTTACAAAGTAGGCTGCACATAAAGCAGAAGATGCAAGAAAATAATCGAATGGCCCTGGTGCTGAACCGTCACCTTTATAACGAATCGGTTGGTCGGCAATTACCGAAAAATCATCGAACTTGGCTTCTTGTCGAAGGTTGTCGAGATAATTAACCTTGATTTCCATGCTGCTGGCACCTAACTATTCTCATGTGCCACTATGGCCCAATAAGATTCTAAATATTGAAACATAAGCCGAATCACGGAAAAGAAATTGACTTAAAAAAGAGAGTAACTAGCGTCATCCGTTTAGTGAGCACACCGAACGTCCGACATTTGCAATAATGGGCAATATTATAGAGGGATTTGGTTTAATTGATAACTTTTCTCTGTCTTTAAAGATTAATTATAAAAAATCCTTAACATAATAATAACTTAGAAAATATTTGCATAATCTCAAGTCATGTATTTCAAAATATGAGAATAAATATTATAAGTAAGGACGCTCTAGCGCTCGATCATCATTTTTAAGTATTGCCCTGATTTCACCTTAAGACCTAATTCAATCATCATTTTTAAGTATTGCCCTGATTTCACCTTAAGACCTAATTCAATCTCATATACGTTTTAGAATATCTGGGATGTAATACATTAAATTTCTGTTGTTGATTCATTCTACCTTTTAGGCCAGCTATTCCAGGTTACGCTTGGCTATTTTTCTGAATAAATGCATTAAATTTATCTTTTAGTTCTAAATACTTAGAATTTAATTTGGCTTCATCCCATTTCTTCTTAAAAATTCGTGCTGCCGCAGCTTTAACAGGATCTTCTACACTGCGTGCTAACTCTGGCCGACCATGTGCCCCACTCAAACCTTTCTTGTCTTCGGGCACTGAACCCTTATACTTCTTACCGCCTTTATGATTGGCATAGCGACGTGCGCGGGTATAACCCATTTGTAAAAATTTTCTGGCCATATCCGCACCAATAAAATCATCTTGTTCTAAATACTTTAAAAATAACGCATAGATTTTTTCGCTACTACCTAAAGCTTTATCTTGATCGGAAAATTGCCAATGCGGCAGTATTTCTGATTTATAGGGTTCTACCAGCAGTACCCCTTGTTCGCCCCGGCCAATACGATACAGCTCGGGTCTTTTTCTAAAATTAATATTTTTAAAATCCAAGGAATAATCAAAACTTTTTGAAAAAACGCGAGATTCTCGCTTGGGTACATCCGGTTGCCGATCTGGATTCACTATAAAAACTCCATGAATATTGCGCAGAAACTTGCTTGCTGCGTATAACATCATGGCGGATTGGATTAAAAATTTGCAGAGGATTTTTGCAATCAGATATTATTGTTATTAAATAAAGCTGTCAGATATAAATATTATAGAGAAACGAATAAAAGATAGCTTGAATGAATAAAATACATCGTCTATAGACACAAAAAAAGCCGAGAATCTCGGCTTTTTTTGGTATAAAAAAATAAAATAATTGGTAATTTACATTACTTTTAATTTATCTGATTTTTGTATTTTAATATCTGTTAGATAGCAACGATATTTACTGCATTTGGGCCTTTCTGACCTTGTGCAACGCTGAATTCAACTTGCTGGCCTTCCATTAAGGTTTTGAAGCCTGAACTAGCGATTTCGCTGAAATGAGCAAAAACGTCTGGACCATTTTCTTGTTGAATGAAACCAAAACCTTTAGTTTCGTTGAACCACTTAACAGTACCTTTAACAACATTTGAGTTAGACATAATAAATCCTACTGATTTTTAATAATTTTTAGTCATTTTACTGACCGAGTATAACTTGGAAAATAATAAAGAATGAAACTTAAAATCTGAAAAAACGAAGGATTATGACTAAAACTGCGATACTTAAAGAAGATTTACCGAAACAAGACTTTTTTTCTAGTTGAGTTAATAATACATGAATTAAATGAATATTCAAGTTTTTTTATAATTATTATTTATTGTGTTGATAAAAAATATGTATGCAAATGAAAATGATCAATTTTCTTAAATTTAACCAGGCGGGAATTTATTTTAGATTCAACTCAAGCACTAAAAAAACAGTTTTAAACGGGTATACGATTTTAATATGCAACAGAAATATCTTGTCATTTTGCCTATCGTTATCTACCTAAATAGATACCCTTTGGTTAATATTAAATTCACTAAAAAATCAAAGAGCTAAAGCTGCAATCAAAACTGATATGTTATTCTGAGAGGGATCTTCATATTTTATTTCATCTGCCTAAGGGGGGCTTTAATGTATAAAAAGATTGAAGATCAGAATTAAATCAGATTCTTATTCATGCCAGACAAAACACATAACATAATAATAATTACCGCATTAGCCCTGCTATCCCTCTCACCCCCTTAACTACAGAAATGATTTGCCTGCGCCTAATTTAGGTACAGTTGCATATGCCCCGAATAATATGACATCTGTCGCTATAGAGCTTTCATATGCGTATTTTTCCTAAGGCTATGTTTGGGTCAGTTGGTCATGAGGCCTTTGACGGTAAATTAATTCTCATGATTGGAACTGTGCTATTCACGTTATCATTACATAGCACTGATTTATATTGATTTTAAATCCTGAATTTATCTATAAGATTTTTTATCTCAACCAAATAAGGTAAATATCGAAGATTTTTGTCTTACCAATTTAAAAAATTGATTGAGATATTTATTTTTTAATATTTTTTTGTTTTAAACAGACTATTTTGCTTCAAAAAAGATGCGTTTAAGATCAGGGGGAAATGTATAAACAATGATTAAGTAATTTCTACAGTTATTGTTTTTTATTAATTTCCCTATTTCGATCTGAACAAAATTTCGATTCGTCTGATTTTTAAATGTTGTAGTTGTGTAAATTTTATCTATATGGTTAGATCATTAAAAAATTATAAGGAATAAAAAATGAAATTCCATTTACTCGTTGTTTATATAGCTTTAATGTTTAATTTTGCCCATGCAGCACAATGCTTATCAGCCAGTGAATCCAAAGAATTAAATAATATATATCAAAAATCGAGCGAATTTTATCGTCATGTCAAACTCGATTGTGAGTCTACTGATGAAATAGTTCAAAAAAACTGTAACTCTCCCGAACATAAAAAAATATTAGAAATATATCTCCGGACTGCAATCTATGATTATGAAAATACTCATGGAGAGGCCTTAACAGGCAAACCCTACCAACGTGAATATCATTCTGCTTTCAAAGAGGTCACCAGTAGTTTTGATAGTTGTGACGATCTAAAAAAATCTTTGAAATATTTCTTATCTACCTCTATCTGGACGGATTAAACAGTATATAAAGCATTTTCTTAAATAATCTGGTTATAGGGATGATGCTCAAGCACGTAACTCCTTTATAGACATCTTTTTTATGACTTTTTAGTGGAATTGAATAACCAGTTAATGGTGATAAGTACCTGATCATCAATCAGGTCAGTAGAAAAAACCATTAAGGGTAATAGCTCTAATACTTTCGAAACATAAGAGATGGAAAAGATCTATTTTTATCCTTTTTTATCCCCCTTCTCTAGCTATGTTAATCTTTAGGTAGATAAAGAATCTTGAAACAAGAGGAACGTATCATGGATTGCCAACACATTTTACTGTCTGTTGATGATTCCCCTATTGCCATAGCTACAGCTGATCAGACCATCGTTTTGGCCAAAGCATTAGGCAGTAAAGTCACCATAGCAAGCGTTGTCGTGATAGATCCTTTAACCAGTGTCAGTTTTTATAAAAATGTACCTGGAGTAACGGATTATTATATGGAAGCAAAAGCTCATGCTAAAAACATTTTGGCCGAGCTAGGACTGAAATTTACCAATGCAGGTATTGAAACCACTACCGAACTCCTTAGTAGTCAATCCCCTAGCGAGGCCATTGCCAAACTTGCTGATGAATTAAATATTGATTTAATCGTCGTAGGTTCTCATGGGCGTACAGGTTTTAAAAAAGCTTTTATCGGCAGTATCGCACAAGAGATTCTAACTTCAAGCCATGTACCGGTACTTGTGGTAAAACATACAAAATAATTCCGAATAAGCAATAAATTAGTCCACTTTTTAGTAGGCTAATTTATTCTATTATTTTCTATATATTTTTTAAAAAATTAAATATTTATAATTATTTTAATTGCTCATTAAATAGTTTTTAAACAAAAATATTTCGCATTTTCCATGCGAGCTATCCAAGCACAATGTGCCAATAATTTTTTGAATACCTCGATTAAATCTGATTTTTGTAGAGTTTTAATCAAACCAATACCTGATTAACATAGGTTTTTTTTACATCGTAAAATACCGTTGTGCGGTTAATTTGCACTAATCTCAATCCTACTCTTTATAGGTCGCACTAAAACGGTTCTTTAACGACCATCACAAGTTAATTCAAGCGCATCAAATAATGCTTTGTGCATAAATTATTCTAATACTTGAATACGAATTTTATTTTACTCTATTTTAATATATCTTGGTTTAACCTTTAAATTCAAAATAAAGTAATAAAACCCATATGAATCCAAAGGTATATTGTGAATAATTTCAATAGATTATTTTTTGTTAAATATAAATCATACCTATTGAGTACACGATGTATGAATCCATATATTTATATTGGGCCATAAAAGCTAAGTTAAAGATTTAAAGCTAAAAATTATTTATTTAAAGCAGAGTTTGTTTTTTATTTTCCTCAAATAAAAAATAAGTTGATTTAAGTAACAAAAGTAAGAAGATGTTACTAAAAACAAAAATATAACCAAAATTAAAAAAAGAACAAATGATGTAAATTTTATTTAAATTATGTAGGTTTAATAATAAATTTGATCAATATTCAATTTTTTAATGCTATTACTTATTAACCAGAATAAGTAGTAGATATCAAATATGTATAATGCTAAAAGCCAATTTTTAAATAATAAATCTTATTCATCAAATGTGTTGCAAATTATTACTCATTATTTTTCTAAAAAAAAACAATATTGTTTATTTCTTGATATAGATGGGACACTTTCTGAATTTCATGTAGATCCTACAAAAAGTTTTATTCCTAAAAATACTTTGCAAACATTACAACAGTTAAAAGATTTAAATATTCATGTTATTGCTATTACTGGACGTTCTGTAAAAGTAGCATCTCAGCTCTTTTCCCCCCTTCAGTTACCCATTGCGGGAACACATGGTTTGGAAATACAAATTGATCAGCAAGAGAAATTAAATACTGGCATTAATGAACTTAATATTTCTTTGCTGCAACACCATGTTCAAAAGGCTTGCCTTCCTTATCCTCAACTGCTAATTGAAAATAAAGATTATTCAGTCGCTCTACATTACCGTCAATGTCCTGAACTGGCTGAAGCCACAAGAAAAATTGCACAGGATATTCAATACTTACACCCAGAACTTAAAATTAATGAAGGTAAATATGTATTTGAATTATTACCTTTAGAGGCTGATAAAGGACAGGCCATTCAAAAGATTTTACAGCATTATAATTTCAGCAACGTTTTACCTATTTTTATTGGCGATGACAAAACAGATGAAGCTGGTTTTAAAGTTGTAAATGACTATAACGGTGTGAGTATAAAAGTTGGAGAGGAGGAAACCGAAGCATCCTATCACCTTAAAAATGTTGAAGATGTCGCTAATTTTCTGGATTTATTTTCACAATTCTTAAAAACTCATTTTTCAGGACAGTCTCAAGTATCAAATGGAGAAAAAGCATGTCTAAATTAATCGTATTATCGAATCGTGTAAGTTTACCTAATCCTGATAAATCCACTGCAGGTGGCTTGGCAGTTGCTCTGCAAGATGCGCTGAGCGATATTGGAGGAATTTGGCTAGGTTGGAATGGTGAAAAAATTGAAAATCATCAGCAGCCAAGCTTTAGTCTGGCTGCATATAAAGGTGTGGAATACATCACCTGCCCTCTAACTGAAGAGCAATATAGCGGCTATTATTGTGGCTTTGCAAATAGTACCCTTTGGCCAGCCATGCATAATCGTGAAGACCTAATAGAGTATAAATCAGAAGAATTTAAAACGTATCAACAAGTAAATCGTTTATTTGCCCAGCAGCTTTCTAAAATCGCTCATCCGGATGACATTATTTGGGTTCATGATTATCATTTTTTAAGTGTGGCACGTTATTGTCGTGAATTGGGCATGCGAAATAGGATTGGATTTTTTTTACATATCCCCTTTGCTGATTTAAAAATCTGGAGTTTACTACCTACAGCTCAAAACCTTATTCAAGATCTTTGTCATTATGATGTGATTGGATTGCAAACTGAACACGACCAAAAACAATGTATGGATGTATGTCATCATTTCTTAGCATCTCAGGTCATTCATCCTAATGTGTTGAGTTATAACTATCGCCAGATCACTATCCAATGTTATCCCATTGGTATTAATCCAGAACTTATCCAGAAAGTCGCTCAGCAGAAAAAAGGCAATCCTCACCCAGTCTTTGACTTTAAAGATTTAAAGGATCAAAAAACTATTATTAGTGTGGATCGGATTGATTATTCCAAAGGTTTAATTGAGCGTTTTAATGCTTTCGAAGATTTTCTGAAAAACAACCCCGAATATCATAAAAACATCACCGATTTACAAATTGCTTGTCCATGCCGCATGGAGATCCCCGCTTATAAAAATTTATATGAGCTTATGGATTCAAAAGTAGATTCAATTAATCACGAATTTGCACAGGACAATTGGCAGCCCATCAATTGTACGTATGAAACTGTAGAGCATGATGCGTTGATGAAAATTTATCGTCAGTCCGATATCTGTTGGGTCAATTCTTTGCGTGATGGAATGAATCTGGTCGCAAAGGAATTTGTTGCGGCACAAAATCCTAACAATCCTGGGGTTTTAATTCTTTCTAAATATACTGGTGCAGCAGAGCAAATGTCTGAAGCCATTATTGTGGATCCGGATAGCTGTGGCGATATGGTTAAGGGATTAAAAACAGCTTTAACCATGCCGAAATCAGAACGTTTAGAGCGTCATAAACATTTAATGCAGGGTCTTAAACGTTTTGATATTACTGACTGGCGTAATGCTTTTTTAAAAGATCTTAGACGAGTTGAAATGTTCAATATGTCTAAACCGTCCCATCGCAAATCCTATACTTACTTTGCTCATCAGCAAATATATACTTAAGAGAGGTTATTTCTTCTAGCGACTAAAAAGCCGGGATATCATTGTATATACCGGCTATATATATATTTAAATGAAAATTAAGAAGTCTTAAGCTGTGTGAAATGATTTAAAAAGGCGATCAGCATTAATAAAACGGCAATTATCCCAAAAACAAGGGTTAATCCCATCATTTCACTGGTCAATCCCACCAAAGCAGGTCCTAATAAAGATCCGCTATAAGCCATAGTAGAAACACAGGATAATGCTGCTGCTTTGGGCATGACATTTTGACGACCGACACGTGAAAACATCACCGGTACAATATTCGAACAACCTAAACCCAATAAAGAATAACCTGATAAAACAACTATCCAATGTGGTGCCATAACTACAGTGAAAAGACCCAGTGATGCACAAATTGCACTATAAATAATGATATTTTTTTCACCCAGTATTCTCTGTAAGTAATGACCAGCAAAACGTCCAACCGTCATTGCGATAGCAAAAAATGTATAAGCAAGTCCAGCAAATGCAGGTTTTAAGCCATATTCACTGACTAAATAAATACCACTCCAGTCCATAGCTGAACCTTCTGACAGAAAAGCAATAAAACAGATCAGACCAATCAATAAAATTAGTGGACTAGGTAATTTTCTCGTCTTATTTTCATGTTCAGAAGGGTTGATTTTTTTATCGTTTTCAATTTTAGACAAACTATTGGGAACAGCAATTAAACTAATAACCATGAGTAAAATGCAAACGGCCAATGCACTCATGAGTGGTGATAGGCCGATCGCAAGTAATGCCGTTACAGTCATTACTCCAGCCAATCCACCTAAACTGCACATACCATGGAATTGAGACATCATACTTTTAGCACTGTTTTTTTCAACAATGACTGCTTGTAGATTAATCGCAACCCCTAAGCTCCCGGCAGCTGTACCAAACAAGAATAATGCTACAGACATAAAGATTACGCTGCTACTCAAAGCAAAAGTCGGTAAAACCAGTAATAAGATTAACATTGCTACTGAGATAATTACACGACAGCCTACTTTCTGAATGAGTAAACCTGTTGCCGGCATAGCAATCATGGAACCTAATCCTATACTCAGCAGCAAAGTGCCAAAGTCGGCATGATTGAGATGCAGTCGTTGCTGCGCATAGGGAATAAGAGGTGCCCAAGCGGCAGTACTTAATCCAAGAGTAAAAAAGCAAAGTAAAGTAGAGAGACGCTGTGCACTAGGTTGTGTTGCATGGTCTAAATGTACTGTTTTGGAAGAAAACATGTGTGAGCCACCACGATAAGAAAGTTCTGGGCATCCAAATCCAAAATAATTCCATAGAAAAACCCCTGTAGATTTATTGAAAACTATTAAATCTACGGGGGTTAAATTTGGCGAAATTATACACAAAACAACTATAAATAAATTGTCTTTTTTAATTATTTAAGAACTGTTTTGTAACTGTTCCCTATTACATAAAGTACGCTTAAAAGATGTTATATATAAGCCATTAAAATAAGAGATTATTTAGTAGATATATAGAAAATAGAACTCATTTTTATACCGCATGCAGTGGTCCAGGCTGCATATACCTGTACATCAAAAATTATAGCTGAAACGAAAAAATAAATAATTTATTTAATGCTTGGCTGATTGGTGAGCAATAGATCACGTTAAATATCCTGTAAATTAAAATAAAAAATTTCACATAAATAGATTTAACTTTCGCTTTAAAGAAAATAGGAGAAATTTATTTTAATATATTGAATAATTGAGTTTTTTATAAAAATAAAATCGTCATTAAAAGCCATTAAGTAAATTTACATAATTAAACTAAAAAATATATTTCTCCTGTATATGTTTGGATTTCAAATACATATTCTAATATTGCTCAATTATTATAAAAAAATTTCAGGAGCATCTTTATGTCAACTCAATTTGATTTTGTTTCTGTGGTGAAAAAACCAAATATTTATTTTGATGGTTTATCTATTAGTCGCACCATTCAGTTTAAAAATGGTATAAAAAAAACAATAGGCGTGATTTTACCCACAGAACGACCTTTAACCTTTGAAACACATGTGTCTGAGCGTATAGAAATTATTTCAGGTAAATGTCATGTACAAATAGCAAATGATATAGAAAGTCAGATTTATTTTGCTGGACAATCTTTTTATGTTCCAAAGAATAGTCAATTCAAGATTATGACAGATGATATCTTAGATTATATTTGTCACTTGGAAGACTAAATTTCCACAAAATCAACGAATAAGGGGAACAGTAATGTTCCCCTTATTCGTTGAAAATTTGCTCTACATGGCCTTGATAAAAATCTATACTTTTATAGCCATTTAAGCAGGAATAGCTTCCGCATTTTTCTCCCTCGCCCAAATGCGATGATGACGAATTAAATCCTTAAATTTTTCCTGTATTGTAGAAAAATTATCCGTACTTAATGTACCCTCATCCGTAACGAGTTGTAGAGCATCAAGTAATTTTTGCTTATCACCTAAAAATACAATCGGTTTTAAATGCTTATAAGCTTCAAGAATGTAGTGTTTAGTCACACCATCTTGTTTCACTACTTCGTAATTATCACCATCAACAACAATCACTGCATCATAAGCGATGGATGGTTCTGCTTTCTGCATTCCATTTGAATCCAGTTTCGCCTGTTTGTTATTTAAAACTGGCGCTGGCGTAGGTGTGAGTATGTGAGCAACTGCATTTTCAGCTTTCGCCCACTGCTGAATGGCTTCAATATTGTCTTGGTTCACCTTATCATGAACCAGTACAGCAATTTTTCTTGCTTTAATATCTTCTGGAACAAAAGCCTCCATACTAAATTTTGCCGATTTTTCTACTGTAGATGATTTGATATTTTGTGAAGAACCAGCAACTTCTATTCCCAAGTTTTTACCCACTTGTTGAGCCAAATCTAAATCAATATTCGCCAGTATTTCTTGTACTTCTCTTTCTCGAATATGTTTGCGCTGCACTTTGCTTAATTCAAAGGTGTAAGCATCTACCACATGTTTTTGTTCATGAGGCGCCAAACTCTTGTAGTACAAACGTGCATGAGAGAAGTGATCTGAAAATGATTCACTTCGTGCACGAATTTTCTTCCCATCAATACGCTCCTGATAGCTCTCAAAACCACCATTTTCTACAGCAGGTGCTGTTTCTACAGGCCAATTATTATCAATGGAATTGGGTTGATACGATGCCTGACCTTTATGAATTGTGGTTTGGTGCATCGCATCTCGCTGGTTATTATGAAATGGGCAAACCGATTTATTAATCGGCAGCTGATGGAAATTAGGTCCACCTAGGCGGCTCAGTTGTGTATCGGTATAGGAAAATAAACGGGCTTGTAATAGTGGATCATTAGTAAAGTCTATTCCAGGCACAATATGACCAGGACAAAACGCAACTTGTTCAATTTCAGCAAAGAAATTATCGACATTACGATTCAGTACAAATTTTCCAATGGGTGTAACAGGAACCAGTTCTTCAGGAATAATTTTGGTGGGATCGAGCAAGTCAAACTCAAACTTCATTTCATCTTCTTCTTCCACGATCTGAATCCCTAGTTCCCACTCTGGATAATTTCCTGCTTCGATCGCTTCATATAAATCACGTCGATGAAAGTCAGGATCCTTGCCAGATAATTTTTGAGCTTCATCCCATACCAACTGGCTTACACCCTGTTTTGGTGTCCAATGATATTTAATAAAAATGGCTTTACCTTCGGCATTAATCAACCGGAAAGTATGCACACCAAAACCCTGTATTGAACGTAAATTGCGTGGAATAGCCCGATCAGACATCGCCCACATCACCGCATGAGCCGATTCGGGAACCAATGAGACGAAATCCCAGAAGGTATCATGGGCAGACCCCCCCGTAGGAACTTCTGTATGGGGCTCGGGTTTGACTGCATGAACAAAGTCTGGGAATTTAATCCCATCTTGCACAAAAAATACTGGTGCATTATTACCGACAAGATCGTAATTGCCTTCCTGTGTATAGAACTTGATGGCAAAACCACGAATGTCACGTACAGTATCTGCAGAACCCCGTGGTCCTTGCACTGTAGAAAAGCGCACAAATATTGGTGTTTGAATTTCAGAGTTAGTCAAAAAGCCGGCTTTGGTATATTTTTCATTCCCGGCGTATGCTTGAAAATAACCATGCGCACCCACACCGCGCGCATGCACAATTCGCTCTGGGATACGTTCGTGATCAAAATGTGTGATTTTTTCCCGGAGTATAAAATCTTCTAATAAGGTAGAACCCCGCACTCCTGCCCTTAAGCTATTTTGATTATCAGCGATTTTTACACCCTGATTGGTCGTGAGTGCTTGATTAGTAGCATCACTTCGAAAAGCGTCTAACTGTTGTGTTTTTACGCTTTCATTTTTTTTATCTAAAGTATCAGTACCTGCTACTTCACTTTTGTTTGTTTTAGGGTCCATATTTCTACCTATAATTGTTAGTTAAAGTACTACCGAGGATGTTAAAAAGCGATGCAAATAACCTTGTGTTTACATGCAATTAATGAATAGATTAGTTTTTCTCGCTCAGAAAGGGAAAAAGATAATCCACAAAACGTCGAGTACACCAAAGGCCAGTTTCGTTATGATGAGCATGAGGTGCCAGATAAGGCAGCAATTTATTTATTTTGACAGCTAAATTGCCTGATTCGGAAATTTGCTGCTGTAGGGTCTCTAACTCTGCATTAGCTAAATAACTGAACAAGAATTCATCTATAGAGTTAGAAGTAGAGCTGACCTTTTTATACTTCGAATACGATTGTTTAAAATAGTCGCCTGCAATCCAGTCATGAATGATTTGCTTTTCAGTCGCATTAAAGACCCCATACATTTTGCCTTCTTCATGACTGATCAACTTCCAGAACCTGCTTTGTTCAGGATCCTGATTTAAAATAATCCACTGCTTTTCAATCAGCAGTTCTACAAATTCTTCGACTAAATTCGGCTCTGAAAGCCACTCATTAATAGAGCGATTATTAAATTTACATTTATCATTATGAATGACATTGCCGACCAGAGCTTTTCGTTTCAAAATATTAATCACTAAAGCTTCTGAACTTAAATTTTTAATAATTTGTCTAGAGGATAATCCTTTGTTATTCAAAGCAAAGCCGATTTTCATTTTTTCCATAAATGAATCTTTATCTTTGAATTTTTTATAAATTTTTTCCAAGGCCTTAATGGATAAGTTTGCATGACCATTGTCCATATTATCTATAGTGATATGCAGATTAAAATATTGGGAATTAATGCCTAATTCATTGAGTTCATAATTGGTAATCAGAAGATGTAATGGCAACTGTTCGTAGCCCAAATTAAAACCGACTATTTCAGGAATAAATTCAGGGGGAGCATAAGCAAGTGCTAATTGAATTGCAGGCTGATGATAATATTCATCTTCTAATTCTAATACGAAGTGTTCCAGCCCCAGCTTAACCAGTAAATCATCAAATAAACTCACATGATTAGATTTGGCTAAGCCCAACCCTAATTCCTCTACATATATTTGGATTAACTCATGAAAAATTGGATCATTCCAATAATGAACTAAGCTATATAACCATGCACCATCTACCCGCTTTACCGGAGCAACTTTAATAAGAAATTCAAAAGCTTGACTTACATTCTTAAAATACTCTCGTTCTCCCCCGCTATTCCTTCTGTCTTTATATAACTGATATTCACCACATTGAAATTTATTATCATTACATAGCCATTCAGAAATTTTATTCAATTCCGAAGGAAATTCTAAGTTATCTAAATTCAAGCTCTGAATTTCCTTATGTAGAAAACTTGCAGCTTTCCGCTCTTTATCCTGTTGGCTAATGTGTGAATTCATAAAATAATTCACTAGATCGCAGTAATTCTGATGATTTTTATCAATTAAATCGAGTAAGCGTTCTGTTACTGCTACTGGCATTTTTATTCTCCAAGCGGTAATTCTGCTATAAACATAAGTTATCAATATGACATGGGAAAAGATTCAAATTGTTATTATTCGTTTAATTTATGTTTAAATAACTTTTAGGTATTTATATAAAACAATCACTTAGATTACATAAATTCAAAACCATGAAAAAAATTTTAAAAAACTATATTGTTAATATCCACCTTGCTTCTTAAAATAATGTAATAAAAAATCAGATATGGTTATAAATATGACTACTAAATGCTGTAAATTAATGGTCAAAAATAATCTTAATATTACTTTTATTGAAAGTGCTTCTGCAGGCTATCTGGCTTACCGATTCTCTCTTAGTCCTTTTTCTGGTGAAATTTTAAATGGTGGATTAGTTTGTTATGATTTAAAAATCAAGAAAAATATTTTAAAAATCCCCACTAGAATGATTAAAAAATACACACCAGAGTCGTCTAAAATTACTGAACAATTAGTTCAAAAATCAAAAAAAATATTCAAATCAGATATATATGTTGGATGTACTGGGTTGCTCAAACCTGGGGGGTCAGAAACAAAGGATAAACCTGTAGGAACTTTTTTTTATTCCATTTTATATAAAAATAAACTATATAGTTATCGGTGTTTTTGCAAAGGAAAAAAGGAAGAGAAATTAAAAAAACTGATTAATTTGGTATGTAAGAGTTTAGTTGAAATTATTAAAAATAATTAATTTTTTAATAGCATTTATCTTATTTTAATTTTTAATATATTTTGTTTATTGAAATCACTCTATAGAAACATTAAATATAATATCAAAAAATATGTAACATCTATTTTATTTATTAATTAAAAATTCATGCTAATGATTATATCTAGTTTATACAGATTCTAAAATTTTAATAACTGTATATTATGAGGTGTAAAAAATGAGTAATGTAAATAATCAGCAAGATCAAAATAATATTCACTCTAATAATCCCACTCAACAACAGAATGACAATCAGCGTCAGCAAACTGGACAACAGAAAAATTTTGGAAAAAATCTAAATGACCAAAATAAACAGTAGAAATAATTTGTAAATTAAACATTATTTATCCCACATAAGGGTATTAAATCACCTTATATATTGATTCAAGAAACAGCAGTTAAATAACGACTAATGCGAATTTAGAAAATCAAAATCATACTCCAAACAGTGTTAAATCTTAAAAATATGGGCGTAAAAACCACACTAATCAAACATATTTCAATGATTTACATCGTGTTATTCCAGATGTTGGTTATGCTCGAGATTTATCTTCTGCCTATGAGTTTGAACGTAATTCCCGATCTAAATATGGTAAAAATGCACATTTTGAAGATTCCAAAAATGATCGGAAAGTAAAATGGGATAAATTTAAAGCAGAGTCATTTTTAAAATGGGATCAAGTTAAAAATGCAATAAAAGATGCATGGGATAAAATTTAATATTTTATAATATTGGCTTTTATAGTGTATATTTTTCTGAAAAATAAAAATAAAAATAAAAATAAAAATAATTTATAATCTTAAATATGATTATTTTTTTTAATATTTATTCGTGTCATAATGATAATTCTATTCATTATTAATATATAATAATGAATAATTTATAAAAATTTAATCTAGTATTCATTTTATAAGAACAATTAATGATGGTCGAATTTTTTGAAATGTATTTCACAAATTTTCGGTTATAGCTTGATTTAACTTACTCTCTAAATAAGCTATTTAATTAATCAATTATGTTATTTAATGTTTCTCTATAATAAAATATATTAAAAATCTAATAATATATTATCGATATATTGAAGAATATGGGAAAGAATATGAACAAATATCCTAAGACTCCATCTATGGAAGTGCAAAGCCATCAGCCTGGCATTCAATCCAAAATGCATCCCCAGCCCGAAGTCATCAAAAACAATTACAAAGGAAGTGATAAATTAAAAGATAAGGTCGCTTTGATTACTGGCGGTGACAGCGGAATCGGTAGATCTATTTCGGTACTATTTGCCAGAGAAGGTGCAGATATTTGCATCTGCTATTTAGAAGAAGATCAAGATGCGCTTGATACTAAAAAAATGGTTGAAAATGAAGGACGTCGTTGCCTACTTATAAAATGTGATTTACAACATCAAGATGAAATAAAGAAAATGGTAGATACTGCCCTTCAAGAATTTAAAACTATCAATATTTTAGTCAATAATGCAGGAGTGCAATATCCACAAAAGTACATTACCGATATCAATACACAGCAACTTTTTAAAACCTTTGAAGTAAATATTTTTTCAATGTTTTATTTAACTGAATTATTAGTGCCCTATATGAAACAAGGCGATACGATTATTAACACTACAAGCATTACCAGTTATCATGGGCATGACTTGCTGATAGATTACGCGAGTACCAAGGGTGCAATCACTTCTTTCACACGTAGTTTATCTACCAACCTATTAAAAAATAAAACAGGAATTAGGGTGAATGCTGTCGCTCCCGGACCTATTTGGACACCCTTAATACCGAGTAGTTTTGATGAAGAACAATTGAAAGATTTCGGTAAAAATACACCGATGGGACGTATGGGACAGCCCAGCGAAGTCGCTCCCGCATATTTATTTCTTGCCTCAGATGAAGCAAGTTATATCTCTGGACAGGTCATTCATGTCAATGGTGGTAGCATTGTAAATGGTTAGATAAATATTAAAAAATTAAGTCTATATTAAATAATGCAGAAATTATTGAATACAGCTTATAAAAAGGCGCGGATCTAAGATCCGCGCCTTTTTATTTGTCATGCATTACTTTTGTTGGTCTTGCTGATTTTGCTGACGTTGTGAATCATTTTGTTGCTGCTGTTGACGTTGCTGATCTTGAGGGTTTTGCTGGTTAGGCTGACGCTGTGGATCATTTTGTTGCTGCTGTTGACGTTGCTGATCTTGAGGGTTTTGCTGGTTAGGCTGACGCTGTGGATCATTTTGTTGCTGCTGTTGATGTTGCTGATCTTGAGGGTTTTGCTGGTTAGGCTGACGCTGTGAATCATTTTGTTGTTGTTGACGTTGTTGATCTTGAGGATTTTGCGGTTGATTAGCCATTTTTAGTTCCTTCCTATTTTTAAAATAAAATAAGTCACATGAGTTTGTAACTATTCTAAATTTGCATATTCATTGTTATAAAGCTATGAGGCTCATGTGACATTTATTGTCATTGTAAATTTAAATTTTTTACAAATTAAATAAATGTTTCATTAAAATCAAATTATTTAAATATTTTAAAAGGAATTTATTACATTTTTTACCGAATCAAAACATAGATAAAGTTCAAATGGAGGAATTAATTCTATTGGGTTTAAGTCATACTTTTTAGGTAAATTTTCTAAAATAGTGCTCCATTCAAATAGAATGTAACTTTTAAAAAGTTACTAATGTTTATGAGGTCGCTAACACTATTTCGGGATAGATACTCTCCAATAAATGATGAGTTAATATTTATTCTCATTATTACATAATATTACACCAAATATTAAAAAGGTAATTAATGTAAGTATATGAAGTTAATCTCATATTTGAGTGGAAGGAATATTTATGTCGAACATGGGTAAAACATCAAGTGTTAACTTGGCAAAAATTGTATTAGCTCTGATGATTGGCACTAGCAGTATATTAACGCAAGCACATGTATAGACAGAGCCATTACAGGCTGTTGAAAAAGTTGATCTAAATAAGTATTTAGGAACTTGGCATGAAGTTGCCAGAAAACCTTTGTATTTTCAAAGAAAATGCGACAGCAAAGTGATCGCGAACTACTCTTTAAACAAGAATGGCAATATTAAAGTCGATAATAGCTGTTATACAAAAGATGGAAAGTTCAAACAGACGATTGGGGAAGCATTTGTACAAAATGCTCCGCTTAACTCCAAACTAAAAGTAAGTTTTTTACCTAAAATCATCCGTTGGTTTCCTGTGGGACGTGGCGATTATTGGGTTTTAAAAATTGATGAAAATTATGAAACAGTATTGGTGGGCGAACCCGATAAAAAATATATGTGGATTCTTTCTCGTTCACAACAGCCTAAACCAGAAGTGGTACAGGAGTATTTGGATTATGCGGAATCTATTGGATATGACTTGAGTGATGTGATTAAAACCAAACAGATTCAAAAATAATTTCCATCATGAATGATCTAAAGCATGAATCTAATGTTCATGCTTTTTTTCGATTTAAACATTGCATAAAATAAGCCTCAATCACCTTCTCGAGACATGATATGTCCATGCAGTTAATTTGGTTTCGACAAGATTTACGAATTCAAGACCATGCCGCTCTTTGGCATGCTGCTCAAGCGGGACCCTGCATTGCCTTGGTTGTCATTTCACCTGAACAATGGGCCCTACACAATGATGCCGCTGTTAAAATAGATTTTTATTTAAGACAACTTCAGGTGCTTAAAACCCAGCTAAAAAACCTCAATATCCCATTAGTGATTCGGCATATTCCGCTATGGAAGGATATTCCCCAAGTCGTTTTACAGCTTACAGAACAACTCAAAGTCAATTGCATCCATGGCAATATTGAACTAGGTGTCAATGAGTTGAAGCGCGATGCACAGATCCAAAAGCTTCTAGATAAATACAATAAAACACTCGAGCTGTATCATGACCGCACTTTATTCCCTGTCGGTAGCATTCGCAATAAAAGCCAGCAACCTTATCAAGTTTTTAGCGCATTCAAGAAAAATTGCTATGAACGATTCAGTGTGAGTTTGCCGCAGTGTTATCCTCAAATTGAAGCACAGCCTGATCTTCAACTTGACTCTCTCGAAGAAGGGTCTATTTGTACTTTTGCAGAGTTATATCCAAATCATCCTTCAATAGAACTCCAGGATCGTTGGCCGGTTAGTGAAGAATATGCCTTAACTTTATTGGATGATTTCATCAATGATAAAGTGATTCACTATGAGAAAGAGAGAGACTTTCCTCATCTGGCCTCAACCAGCCAATTATCACCCTATTTAAATTCCGGGATGATTTCTATTCGTCAATGTATTCAGGCCTTATTTCGTCGACAGCATGGACACTTCCATATTGAACATTCAGGTCAGCAAACCTGGCTGGATGAATTATTATGGCGCGAGTTTTATCAACATATTCTATTCGATTTTCCGCAAGTCTCTAAACATCAACCCTTTAAGGCTGATACACAAAAAATCCACTGGCGTGACCAAGCTGAAGATTTGGCCGCCTGGCAGCAAGGGCAAACCGGTATTCCTATTATAGATGCAGGAATGCGCCAATTAGTGGCAACGGGCTGGATGCATAATCGGGTGCGCATGATCACGGCGATGTTCCTGACCAAAAACCTGCTGATTGACTGGCGGCTCGGGGAACAATGGTTTATGCAACATTTAATTGATGGTGATTTGGCAGCAAATAATGGCGGGTGGCAA
This sequence comes from Acinetobacter sp. ANC 4779, assembly GCF_004331055.1. NCBI lineage: Bacteria > Pseudomonadati > Pseudomonadota > Gammaproteobacteria > Moraxellales > Moraxellaceae > Acinetobacter > Acinetobacter sp. ANC 4779. The sequence continues at coordinate 150,032 of NZ_SJNU01000005.1, read as the reverse complement.
TGGTGTGCCTCTACAGGTACGGATTCAGTGCCCTATTTCCGTATATTTAATCCCATCAGCCAATCGCAAAAGTTTGATGCAAATGGTGACTATATTCGTCAATGGGTTCCTGAACTGGCTCATTTGGATGCCAAAACCATCCATGAGCCTTATGCCAGAAATTCCAATTTGGCTTTAAATTATCCTAAACCGATTGCAGACTTGAAACAAACCCGAATTCGGGCAATCGAGGCTTTTAAAAGTATTTGAATGAATATGTTTTAGGTATTTAAACTAAAAATTTAGAATCAAAAATTTTCAATTCCTAATTTTTTCTAGTATTTACATCAGAAAATTATACGTAATAAAAAAGCTTAATATTATTGTTAAGCTTTTTTATCTCTTTGTCTTAGCTGACTGCTCTTAAAACTTATAATTTTTGTTACGAAACATGCTGTTTCTTATTATGTGATAATAAATTTATTATAATTAAATTACTAATATATAGATATTACAATGAAGGAGTAATCAATAAAATTTATTATTAATCAATATCTTACGAAAAAATTTATCCGACATTTTTTTAAAACAAATATCTCTATTAATATGATGAAAATTTAAGTTTTATCTTTAATGAATTTATTTTAAAAAATAATGTGACTCATTTATCACTAATGAAATTTTGTGTTTATTTAACACACTGCCAAGATAATAGTTAATATGTTATAAAAATAAAAACATGTAAGAGCAGAGAGATATGTATAAAAAATTAATTTTAACTATTATATTTACTCTTAGCCCTTTATCTATTTTTGCCCAAACTGAAAGCAACCTTAACTTCACAGGTGAAATCTATGAAAATACGTGTGACTTAATGAGTCCTTTTGATGACGAAAAATGTGAAATTTTAAGTAAAAATTCATCAATCAATGACATGGTCATAAATAAAGAAATGCAATTCTCACAAAATATTCAAACTTATATAAATAATTTCAGAGAAATACATACCACTTTTTATGCTGTAAATCTTAAATCAATAAAAAGCGTTCAAGCAACAAATTTAGAAATCATTTATAAATAAAATAATAACTATAATTTTCAAATAAATAATGATTTTTTATTGTTTTAGTCTGTAAATTCATCTTGAATTTGCACTCATCAGTCAATTTGTTTTTTTATATTTAATATCCAATTTTTTTCTTTTGTTTTAAACAATTTATTTTTATCTTTATAAAATTTTATTGAATAATTTTTAAAGAATTACTCTGCAGTGTTAACTAAATGTATAAAAAGTGTTGGCAAAAAGTTTTTTTCTGATACTCTCTTAAGTGAGACATGTGTCACATTTTATACAGTATTTGTGCTTGTGAGCGTGTTTTTTAAATCAATATTAAGTTTAATAAAAACTTATTCTTTATCTAAGAGTTACGTAAAATGAAAACACAAATTGCTTTATTACTTGGTACACTTACTACTCTAACAATGACTTCTCACGCACTTGCTGCGGGACAGATTAATTTTACAGGCGAAATTGTAAACGCGGCTTGTGATGTTAAAATTAACAGTAGCACTACTAACGAAGTAGTTTTAGGTAAATGGCCGACATCTATGTTTAAAACGGCAGGTGATAAATCTACACCGCAGACGTTTACCATTAATGTAGATAATTGCGCAGCAGGAAGTTATCAAGTAAATTTTGCGGGTGCAACAGATGCTACAAATCCGAAACTTTTAAAAACTTCAGCGGCGACTGGCGTAGGTATCGGCATTGCGAAGGCAAGTAATACCTCAAATTTAGTAAATTTAAATACTCCTGCTTCTACTACTGATTCAAATGCCTCATTTATTACAACAGGTACGACCGGATCATTACCTTTACAAGCGTTCTATGAAGCTACTGGTGCTGCTGTTGTAGCAGGTAAAGCGGATGCAACTGTAAGCATTACTTTACAAGTAAAATAATCAATGAAATTAAGGAATTAACATGCGTTTGAACCCATCTATTTTAGCTCTCGTTTTAGCTGGTATTTCTTTTGCTAATTCGAGTCAGGCTGCGGTTCAAGCCATGGCAAGTCGGGTTATTTATAATAGTGAAAATAAAGCTGCAACACTCTCACTTAAGAATAACTCGACTAAGCCTTATATCGTTCAAACTTGGCTAGAACCAGGTGAAGATAAGACGGCTCCAGCCAAAGTTCCTTTTATTGTTACTCCGCCTTTAATCAAGATTGAGTCGCAAAAAGAATCTGTTTTGCGCTTTATATATTCAGGTTCAGGTTTACCGACCGATCGCGAGAGCCAAGTGTGGATTAATATTCAAGAAATCCCACCTAAGCCTGAAAATGAAAATACCTTACAGCTTGCAGTACGTTCTAAAATCAAATTGTTTTATCGCCCTCAACAAATAGAGGCCGACCTACCTGCCGCGGTAAAAAAATTAAAGTGGTATGTGGAAAATGGAACTTTAAAATTAAAAAATAACAGTGCTCTTTTTATCACGATTGGTGATTTAAAATTGGGAAATAATTCTGCCCCTATTCGAAACATGAATCAGGATATGGTTCCGCCCTATCAAACGATAGATGTATTAGCCAACGTCTCCAAAGACGTGAAAAGTATTCATTATACTTATATTAATGATTACGGCGGAAATACCGAGATGCCAGTAATTTTTTTAAAATAAATGCTAAATCAATCACTTAAAAATAATTCTCACTATTTTAAAGTTGTTGTAATAAGCTCGAGTCTATGGGCATTCAATGCTTATGCTGACGACTCAGAATTTAATACCGCATTTTTAAAAGATGTCACAGATCAAGTGGTTTTTGAGGCTGTGACTAAAGGCTATTCCATATTGCCGGGCGAATATGAATTTACCGTTTATATTAATAATCAACGTATTGATAAAAGAGTAATTAAATTTTATCAGCAAGGCCAAGCAGTCATACCCTGTATAGATGCACGCTTTATTGAAGACTATCAAATCATTTGGAATTCAGAAAAAAATGATGCCAAAAGTGCAAGTGATGAATGCTATGACTTAACTTCCTTACCAGAGGCTAAGCTAAGTTTTGATGCAGGCCTACAGACGTTAAATGTTTTTGTTCCTCAAATCTTTTTACAGCAAAATATCCGAGGCTATATCCCGGCTAAGCTTTATGATCAGGGTATTAATGCATTGATCTTAAATTACAATGCGAACAGCAATATTTATAAGAATAAATCAGGTACAAATCATGTTAATAGCAGCTTATTTTTAAATAGCGGATTTAATTATGGTGCCTGGCGTTATCGTAACCAGAGCAGTTATTCTAAATATAGTGAGCAAGAAATACAGTGGGATAATGTCATCAACAAGCTTGAACGCGATATCCTTCCCTTAAAAGCGCGTTTAGAAATCGGTGATACGACGACTAGCAATGATGTGTTTGACAGTGTCAATTTTCGTGGATTACAGTTTAGTAGTGATGATGCGCAATTACCCATTGGCTTACAAAATTATGCACCCATCATTCGAGGCACAGCATTGAGTAATGCACTGGTTGAAGTGCGGCAAAATAATTATCTTGTGTACAGCATGAATGTGGCTGCGGGAAATTTTGAAATCAAGGATTTATATGCTGCCAATCAAAGTGGTGATTTAGAAATTCGTATTATTGAAAGTGATGGCAGTATACGTAAATTTACTCAGCCCTATTCTTCTGTACCTAATATGCTTCGCGCTGGACAAAACAAGTATCAAATCACCGGCGGGCAATATAAAAGTGGCTCCAGTGATTATCAACCTTATTTTGGTCAGCTCAGTTATACCTTGGGCTTAAATAATTATCTTACCCCTTATACCGGGATACTGGTGGCTGAAGACTACTATGCGGTCGCAGGTGGTTTCGCTTGGTCATTGGGTCATTTAGGTGCATTTTCTACAGATCTCAGCTATGCAAATAATACCCTCTCTGATGGTCGCCAAGAAGACGGTCTAGGGCTGCGTCTTTTATATGCCAAGTCTTTGAATACCCGGGGCACCGATATCCGTTTTGCAGGCTATCATTACACATCAAAGGGTTATTATGGCTTTGCTGATGCCGTACAAGAAAAAGCCCAGTGGAAAAATGGTCGTTATGAATATATTTATCAAGATAACAATTTAGTCGATGATTCATCCGGTTTAGAAAATGAGCAAACCAATACCTATTATTCGAATACTTACTATAGTAAAAAAAATCAGTATCAGATTTCTTTAAGTCAACAGTTCGGTAAATGGGGACAAATGTACGCCAATTTATCCGATATCCAATATTGGCAAAAAGATTATAATCAACGCAATTGGCAAATTGGCTATAACAATAATTTTCAGCGCCTGTCATATGGCATGTATTACCAAAATAGTAAAAATTTATTTAATGGCTCTGATTATTCAGTAGGATTAAATTTTAGCTTGCCCATTGATCAGTATAAAAAAATCAAAAAATATAATCTAAGCTCAAATAATAGTTATCAATATTCGCCCTCATCGGGAGCTATTACCCAAACCTCACTTTCTGGCACTTTTTTAGAAGATAAAAATTTACAAATACAGGCACAACTGGGTCATTCGGAGACTTCTGCAAACAATTTTAATTTAAATGCAGCTTATCGAGGTACAAAAGCCAATAGCAATTTTGGTTATGGCTATACTCAGGATAACCAGCAATTTTATGCGGGTGTGAATGGTGGGATCTTGGTGCATTCCAACGGTATTATTTTTGGGCAGCAACTCACTAGCTCTCCCATTTTAGTTGAAGCCAAAGGGGCTCAAAACATTCGTATTGAAAACCAAACCGGCTTGAAAATTGATAAAAATGGCTATGCTATTATTAGTAGCAGTAATGCATATGCCAGAAATCGGGTAGCCTTGAGAGCAGAAGACTTGGGGCAAAATATCTCCATTGAGGATTTAATTAAAACAGATATTGTTCCGACCAAATATGCGATTGTAAAAGTTAAATTTAATGTTAAAAATGGACACAGTGTTTTAGTCAATTTAACCTTTAATGAAAAAGAACTTGCCACAGGAACAGATATTACTGAAATAAACGGATTAAGCCGTGTTGGTCTGGTTGGATTAAATGGGCAGGCTTATCTAACAAATGTAGAATCAGGGCAAACCCTTATGGCCAAATGGGGTGATGCTGTAAATCAGCAGTGTCAGTTTACCCTGCCTCAGCTGAGCAATCGGGCAATGGGCTATGATGAATTGACAATTTCATGTGAAGCTGGAGATCTTAATAAATGAATATAAAACTTCTTCGACTCATTCGAAATTTAGTCATATTTTCTGTAAGTCTGGTAGCTGTTCAAAATACCTGGGCGCTACGTTGTTTATCTGGTCCGAAAGCATCCTCTTCCTTTGATATTGACAAAGCAAACAATACGACCAATACCACCACTGTAGGTGATATAACAGTGACCAGCTTTAATCAGGCTGCGAATAATTTGCTTTGGGAATCCCAAACTTATAGTTCAACTTTTACCTGTTATGATGATGCTCAATCCAATACTAATGAAGATGCATATTTATACATTGATAATATCGCACAACAATTGGCAAATGATTTTAATGATTCCAACCTGATTATTGGAATTCGGTTTAATGGCAGAGAATATCCAATTAGCAAAAACATGGATAAAATTTATACCGGCAAGCAAGCAATTAGTTATCAACCGAATGCGGGTACAATTTTTTCAGTGGCTGCTGAAAACTGCCGATTTATTGAAAAATCACCATTATTTAGACGATGTGCTGATCCGCAAACCCTTACTTTAAATTATTCTTTGTTTATTAAATCTCGTGGGACAGGTAAGAATTTTCCGGCATCATCAGCTAAAACTTATCAAGTATTTCAACTTGATGGTGCAGGTGGACGTAATGGTAAAGGTAATTTCCAAGAAAATGTCGATGGAATTCGAATCAATTATGTTGAATGTGTTCCCGTGCTGACCACGCAAACAGTAGATTTAGGCAAGTATTACTCTTATCAAGATGTGAATACCATTCTCCGAAAAGTACCGTTTAGTATTAATGTTACGACGAATGGTAAGGACTGCGCACAATACCCATTTGTTGGTGCATTTAGTTCATCACTACAAATTGATAATCAGACAGTGACTGCAAGTGAAACAAATATGAAAAATACCATGGGTATTCGTATTTTTGAACAGGGCAGCAGCCTACCTATTAACTTAAATCAAAATATCAATTTTGGTAAAAGTTCTGGTTCTCAAATTAGCAAGAATTTTGAAGCAGGCGTTTTATTTTTAAAATCACCTACAACTACAGGCAAATTTAGTTCGGTCATTAATTATGAAGTTTATTTCAAATAATATAGAGTGATGTTTTTATTGAATGAAGTACTACAACTTAAAGAATTGCCATTAGTTGTAATTTACTCATCTAAAATTAATAACGAGCGATGCTCTTAAAGCTTATGATTTAAATAATCGTTCTACGAAGCGTAAACTAGATCCATGGTTTTATCTTGCATAAGAGCTAAAAAATAAAGCCTTATAGTCTCTCCCAAAACTATAAGGCTTAGATCTGTAACTTACTCGTTATAACTTACGTTCCCTCAGGGTTCGTAGTTACGTTTTTATAATTATTATGCAATTTCCATCTATACAGGATGAAATTTATTAAATCAATAATTACATATATATAAGCTAATTCATATCGGCAATCTCTTGTTTCCTTGTAAGCATTTACCTACAAAATAAAATGCTATCAATTTTATACAGCTGTTTACAATCTAGATAAGAGCATTGATAAGAACCGAAAAAGGGATTAAAACCCCTCTACATTACTTAGGTTTATGCTTGAATGCTATTTTTCGTCCTCACTTGAAATATATAAACTCACTCACATGATAAATAACTTGAAATCACTCCTATAAACACAATGTAGACTTAAGTAAGTTGAATTGCCTTTCTGGGATCATTTCTATACTATTTTTATAACGACACCTTGCCAGCATATCTATGTTCGGATCTCAACTTTCATTAAGTGAATACTTATCTGCCATAAAAGAAGTTATCCGTATAGCTTTTGATGAGCCGGTGTGGATAAAAGCAGAGATTCGTAATCTCAGTATTAAAGGTGGGCATTACTATTTAGAGCTGGCGGAAAAAGAAAAAGATACCGATAAAGTCATTGCCAGCTGTAAAGCAACAATCTGGAAGTTTTCAGCAGCCAAAATGGTTAGAAAATTTGAACGTGAAAGCGGGATTGAGCTTGCAAAAGATTTAAATGTTTTTATAAAAGTAAAAGCCAATTTTAGCCCTCAGTATGGTTTTTCAGTCAATGTAGAAGATATTGACTCTAGTTATACTTTGGGTGACATTGCTCAACGCTATCAGCAAATATTAGAGCATCTTCGTTTAGAAGGCTTAGCCAATAAAAATAAATTACTCCCTCCGCCTTTTGATATTCAAAATGTTTTAGTCCTCGCGCCTGAAAATGCTGCAGGTCTGGGAGATTTCAAAAAAGATGCCGATGCTTTAGATCAGGCGGGGGTTTGTCACTTTGTCTATCACACGGCGACTTTTCAAGGAGATACAGCCGCTGTCAGTATGATTGAATCACTAGCGAATGGCTTAGCTCAGTGGGCAACAGATTTCGATTCCACTCCCGATCTGATTGTGATCATTCGGGGCGGTGGCGCTGTGAATGATTTAGCGTATTTGAATGACTACCCTTTAGCATCTTTGCTGTGTAGATGTTCAGTTCCCGTATGGGTAGGCATCGGTCATGAAAAAGACCGAACCATTCTGGATGAAGTTGCCAATCGTTCTTTTGATACCCCCAGTAAAGTGATTGGGGGAATTCGAAACCTGATTGTTGAACGGACCAATGGAGTACTTCAATCCCTACAGAGCATTAAAATTTTATCTGAGCACCACATCGCGGTCTATCAGGGCCAAAATGATCAACACATCAAAGTGATTAAAACGCTTGCTCAAAATCAGGTTAATACCACTAAGCAAAGCCTTGAATTAATGAAAAGCAATAACCAATATTTTGCGCAACAACAACTTAAAATGGCATCAACCTCGGTTGAATCATTGATGCGGGAAACCTTATTACAAAATCCTAGCAATGTGATGGCCAAAGGTTACGCTGTTGTCCGTAGCCAAGGAAAAGCCATTCGCTCTATTCAGCAAATTTCAGGCGATAGCATTCAAGTAGAACTGCAGGATGGCATTATCGACGCCCATGTAAAAAAGGTAATCAGCAATGGCTAAAAAAGAATTAAGCTTTAAACAAGGTTATGAGGTTCTCAAGAAAAATGTTGAACTGCTTGAGTCTCAACAAGACCCCGATATTGATAATCTAATGAAGATTGTTGAAGAGTCCATGGCTGCATATAAAGCCTGTAAGTCACGTATAGATGCCGTGCAACAGGCTCTGAACGAGACCTTTAAAGATTGATTAATCCGCTAATTTTTAAATACTCATTAAGCACCTTCAAGCACTTCATGGGTATTATTCTATCTGGAAAAAAGATGCCACAAAAACTTTTAAATCCGTCGTAATTGTCTTTCTCTTCGTAACAGTCCAAGTAACTTTTTTCGCTGGATAATCTGATCATCAGTAAAGGGTAATTTGATTCTCAGCTCAGCAAACGTGAGCAAATGGTTCTCAATCAAATAACTGTCCTGTTCTCTAGTCCAGTGAGTTGTGGCTTCAAGTTGCTTTCGGGATCGTCTATTCATTGACGGAATTATAAAACCTCTATCTTCGACTAGACACTTGAAACAATGACTTCCCAAATAATAGAATTTTCTTCAGCTTCACAAAACCCTACCACTTCATCACTGTCATCCATTTGGGGAATAAAATGATTATTATGCATATCATAATAACCGGCATGGTCTTGTGCCTTAGCTAAGGTGACTTCATCACCGAGCACTTTATTAATCGTTCTTTGTTCACCAGAATTTGGATTTTTAATTTTGATCATAGCTGTTTAACTCCCTATCTATGTTTCTATCATAAGGAATCTAGAGTAAATGTATAACTTACTTTGTAAGCTTGAATGTAAAGGTGTTGATTTTTAATATTTACAACTCGTCCTTTTATTAAAGACCAGAACTGCTATTGCTAAAATCAATTTTGGAATCAGGTCTTAAAATAAATTATATTTTAAATAGTTACCTTATATAAAAGCCTATATACCGTTAATTCTTTTTATTATTCTTAATTTCTCAGTTTAAAAAAATATTTATAAGTTAAAACTATTTGATTGGACTGCTTGCTATTTCTAGCTGATGTAAAAAACTGGAAAACCCTTCTGGTGCACGGGCATTTAAACGGCTACTCGTCTTAACGCGTACTAAATTACTCCAGATGATTTTCAAATTCAGCTTCAGCATTCGCTGGATTAGATCAACGTCTTCATGACAGCATAATGCTTCAAATCCACCCGTTTGGAGATAGGCATTTGAACTAAAACTCAAATTTGCACCATGAATATGGGGATGATTCATGACATCCTGATAATGTGCCAAGTAGTTTTTCCGGGTAAGAATGGAAAAATTTTGCCAGCTATCAACTTCCACCACCCCACAAATTGCATCTGCAGGTTGATGATTGATTTGTTGTAAAAGCCATTGGGTATCCACCCAAGTATCAGCATCAGTGCATGCGATCCAGGTCGCGCCTGAATCAATAAGGTGACGCACCCCTAAATCACGTGCTTTACCTACGCATCCAAAATTGCACTGTAAATATTCAACCCCTGCATTTTGGACAATTTCTAAAGATTGATCATTACAACTGTCTAATACAACCAGTACGCGGACTTCCTGGCTCAAAGTTGGCAAAGCTTGTATTGCTAGGCGTATATGATGTAAACACTTTTCTAAGTATTGTTCTTCATTACACGCTGGAATTACAATCCCAATCATATCAAGCCCTCTTTGAAAGCCAAAGTGGTTGTTTCTTTACTCCATAGATCAATTATACAATCAGGATCGTTGACATTCAAATAATGCTGTAAATGAAACTGCTGTTTCAATAAGTGATGAACTGTCTCACCTGTCAATATAAATCCATCAATCGGATAACGCCAATGACAACATAAAACTACCCCTTGTGAAGTTAAACTATTTTCAACTTTTTCTATTAATTTGGATAACTCTTCTGGTTGAAGATAGTACATAATTTCACTGATAATAATCAGATCAAATGAACCAGCAGGAAATTGGTCAGGAATACGCTGCTGGATGACTTTTACATGAGATAAATGTTCAAGACGTATTTTCGCCAACTGTATCGCTTTAGAATTAGCATCGAGACAGATTAATTGCTTAGCTCTTTGAGCTAAGTGCTGACTAAAAATGCCGTTAGAACAGCCAATTTCCAATACCTTTGAATAGACAGGTTTTAAAAGCAAGGCCAAGCAAATTTTCCGTTTACGCTCTTCATACCAACGCTGTTCATACTCCCACGGGTCATCACTTTTTTTATAAAGTTCATCAAAATAATCTGTTTGATTAAGCACAAATATAGACCTCGTAAGGCAATAAAATTCGTTGAATAGTCTGTTGCGATAAAATAGGCCCTTGTCCTGTAGTTGTATCGATTTCCAACTGGCTTTTAAAACACAGGATTGCTTTATTTTTATCTTGTAATTGTTGTGGGGTAAGTTTCAGCTTTAAAGCCTTTTGCCATGGAATACGGCGATCATCCGGAGTGGCCCAATGCCATGCCCAGATCAGTACTTGATAACAGCTTAAGCAAGATTCATTTGTCAATTGTTGTACAACTCGTCCCGTGGCTTCATGATCAGGATGCCCATCTTTATCAAAGGTACATACCAGAATATCATCCGGACAGATCAATTCTGTTAAAGCTTGATAAAGCCTGCCTTGCTGAGCAGTAATTTCGCCATCCCTCAAATTTAAAGCAATACGTTTAACTGCATGATTTAACCCTAATACTTCAAGCGCATGATGAGTTTCAGCGGGCCGTATGGTATCTAATTGATCAGGTGTGTAAAGCAGTGAGTCTGGATGACTTTGAGTCCCGTTGGTGACGGCTACAAGTACAATGTCACGCTTAAGCTCGGCAAGTTGTTGTAATAGTCCTGCACAACCTAGAACCTCGTCATCTGGATGTGGTGCAATGATAAGGACACGCTTTCCTTCAGGAAAACAGGAGACTAGATCTAACTGTTTTAAAGACTCCAGTCCAGGCCAACCTCGCCATTCTTGATAATTAGTTCCCTCTCCATAAATAATGCGATCTCCCACCTCATGGTCTTTTATAACATCCATGTAGCACCTTCATCTTTCTGAAGTACAAGCTTTGCAATTTGCTCTAAATCAAATGCTGCATGACTCTGTCTTAAAAAGACCGGCAAGTCTGCTGCCAAAGCGGCAAAGGTTCTATTTTCACAGAACGGTCGCGCACCGAGCGCCTTACCCACTTGATCTAAAATCAATTGTGCAGTCTGCTCAACTTTGGCACGTAATATCCGGATAATGAGTTCATGCTTTTGCGCAGGATATTGATCAATCTGATGTGCGACATGATGAAAATATTGTTTCGTTGTAAAGAGTAAAGTACTAATTTCTCCCAGATACATCAGACGATAAGCATGCGGCTTCGTTTGGCATTCCTGATATAAAAAATCGGCCAGACGTGTTGCAGCCCCAAACCAGCAGGCTGCCACTCCAGCTGCGCCGTGCCAAAACCCGGGTCTTTCTAAATAGGCATTTGAATCACCCACTGCTTCAGCATATACCTGATTAAAAGTTATTGATGCTGTACGGGTATGCTGCATTCCAACAGCGTTCCAACCCTTATGTTCGATTTGAATATTTGGCTGGCTCATATCGACAATGATTAATTGTGAATGATCGCGCTCATCGCGGTAGGTGAGCAGACCATAATCAACTAGTCCTGCAGCCGAACACCAGTTTTTCTGACCTGAACAGAGCGCTTGCTTAAAATGAATGGGATTTGTACTTCCTTCCGCTGCCCATACCGCCCAAAGCCCAGTTTTGACCGGACTATAATTTAATTCATTTAAAATGCTCAGTGCATCCAGATGGGATTCAAACCATTTGGCTAAATTTAAATTAGTGGATCCAACTTTTGCCAATATCTTCCATCTCGCTAATGTTTCTCCTTCTCCCGGATGAGGAATATCAGGTACAAACATGACGAGTTTTTTAATGGTATGTTCTAAATTTTGATGAATATCAGTTTCATGCTGTTCAAATTCAAACAAAACTTTATTTAAACCCAAGGATATTTCTCCTTTTATTTTATTGCTATACGCATTCATTCATACACCATAAATAGGAGTTTATAAGTGAATTTTATTTCTGTTGCATTTAAATCCATCTTAAAATGGTTAATTGTTTGAATTATAGTAATTTTGTATAGTAATGATAAAATAATATGAATTGCTTAAAGCAAAACAGTAGCACCATTTAGCATGACGCTACCGTTTAAGATAATTTACTTTTATATGATTCATTAAAGAATCTCAATGCACCATTTAGGGTGTCAAGTTAAGGCGTCAAGATCACTTTACGGCAGTCCTGTTCACGTTTATCAAAGATACGATAACCTTCAGCCGCTTCTGACAGATTCATGCGATGAGTGATAATGACTTCGGGCGATAAGTCGCCGTTTTCAATATACTCTAAAAGTTGAGGCAAAAATTTATGCACATGCGTTTGTCCCATTTTGAAAGTAAGACCTTTATCAAAGGCATCTCCAAACAGGAATCCGTGAATGGGGCCTGCATACACACCCGGCACACTCACCACACCACCGCGACGCACCGCGGCTATACATTGACGTAGCGCTGCCCCACTTGAACCTTCAATTTTAAGATTGGTTAGCACAGTTTCAATCATGCTTCCCTTAGCTTCAAACCCAATCGCATCAATGACCGCATCTACACCGCGTTGACCCGCAGTATTACTGATAATAAATTCGGCTGCATCGACCTTGTCAAAGTTTACAGGAATTGCCCCATAGGTGTTGCGAGCATACTCCAAGCGATAATGATTATGATCGACCATAAAGATCTGTTCAGCACCTAACATTTGTGCACATGCAGCGGATAGCAACCCCACAGGACCTGCTCCATAAATCGCTACACTGGAACCTTTACCAACATTTGCATTGGTCACCGCTTGCCAGGCAGTGGGCAGAATATCGGTGAGGAATAATACTTTTTCATCGGACAATGAGCCTGGTACCTTAAAAGGCCCTACATTTCCCTTTGGCACCCGTACATATTCCGCCTGACCGCCCGGTATACCTCCATATAAATGACTATATCCAAACAGTGCTGCACCTGGGGGAATCTGTTTCTTATTTAAAATGGCTCCTCGCCCGGTATTGGTCTTTTCACACGCTGCAGTCAAATCATGTTCGCAGAAGAAACAGTGGCCACAGGCAATAACAAAAGGGATAATCACCCGATCGCCTTTTTTGACTTCGGTGACAGCCGGCCCTACTTCTTCAACAATTCCCATAAATTCATGCCCGAAAATATCCCCTTCTTCAGTTGCAGGAATCTTACCGCGATAAAGGTGCAGGTCTGAACCGCAGATGGCCGTCGCAGTGACCCGCAAAATGACATCATCAGGTTCCTGAATCACTGGATCTGGAACAGACTCGACTCGAACATCTCGAGTGCCATGATAAGTAAGAGCACGCATAATGATTTCCTCTACTATTTTTCTATTTGAGTTTTAAATGCCACATTCATGGTGAATAGGTTTTTTTAAATTTTACGGTGGATATTTTGATACCAAACAAGGCTTCTTTAAACTTATGGCTAAACAGACAATTGTTCATGTCTAAAATTGTATAAAATATAACCTTTGAGTTATTTAATTGTGTATTTGAGGTATCTATAAATGATCAGTTTTGAATCTATTCCTTTCGTTTATATAAAAATCTTTTCTAACCCAAGATGGTTTTAACTGATTTTTCTCTACTTATAATTTATTGGCTAAGTCAAAAATGAATACCTTATCGTCTTTTCCAAAATGATAAAGCTTAAAGCGTAGCTGCTCTTTTATGCTTTGCATTTATATGATTTCGGAATTATTTTATTATAATTATTATGTGATTTTGCAATATCTTTGTTGTGAGGTTTGTTTTGAACAAGATGAGCAATAACTTCTATCGAAAATTTCTTTTTTGTAAGTGACTCCCTGCAAAAATAAAGATTTCATCCCTTATACAGGTGAGTCACTACAAGTAAGCGATCAATAATTTAAATAATGCGAATTAAGTGAAAATTCTAATTTTTAGCTGGCAAAAATTAGAGTATGCATATCTATTTCAATTCATGTTTAATTTTCATATTCTTATTTTAATAAGGAGTAATGAGTTTAAAAAACACTAAACAATAATTATAAGTGTTGAGTAGAAAATAAGGGATGACAAGATTTATAGCAAACAGCATATAAAGAAACCCTGACAGAACATCGGAGCTTATTTTTTTGTAATCCACTTTTCTATAGCCCCTAAAATGATATCTTGCAAGATATCTATAAAGTTGGTTTTTATTCATATCCCACATTGTGACTAAATGAGTCAAAAAAATGTCATAGATATTATAGTCATTTAGTGTATTAAATAAGCTCAAGGCTTTTAACATTCTGAGCGCAAAAAAATAATATATTTTGCTGTTATCATTGCAGCAAGGAGAAAACCGATGCCAAATATGATGCGGCCGATACACTTTACGCTACTGTTCACTCTGGCACCTTTAGTGGTGATGATCATCGGTTGCTCTGCTACGAAACCTCAAAACTCCACCCTTACAACGCTTCCCGCTCCTAACCGGATTGCTTATCCCAGCATTGATCCTGGTCTAAGTGAAAAACTGTATCCTGATGAAGAGGCAATAGCCGAAAAAATCTCGGAGGTAATTGAAAAATCCATCCGTACACAATATTCCGCGGGCACTGCCCTTCGTGATGCACATCCGAAAGCTCATGGATGTGTACGAGCAGAGTTTCATGTGAGGGAAACACTTCCTCATTCCCTTGCGCAGGGAATTTTTATTCCCGGTAAAACCTATCAGGCATGGATTCGTTTCTCGAATGGTTCCCGTGATGCAACGAAGGCAGACATTAAAAGAGATGCAAGAGGCATGGCAATCAAGATTTTAGGTGTACCCGGGGAAAAACTTTTAGAGGATGAGGCCACCACACAAGACTTCATTATGATCAATCATCCAGTATTCTTCGCTAATGATCCTGAACGCTATATGGCATTGATGAAGGATATAAATAGCGATAATTTTTTTAGAAAGTTGCATATTCCTTTCGCACTTGGTGCTAAAGGAACTCTGAATGCATTAAAGCTCAATACCAGAATTTCAAATCCCCTGAAAACCCGATATTGGTCGATGGTTCCTTACCAGTTAGGACTAGGTAATGATCGTCAGGCGGTAAAATATTCTGCTAGAGCTTGCTCCACAGTAACAGACCCTATACCAGAAAAACCGAGTCATGATTTTCTGCGAAATGCCCTACGAAATAGTCTACAAAAGGGCGATGCCTGTATGGAACTTTTGGTGCAACCTAGAACATCAGATCTGTTGCCCATCGAAGATTCAATGACCGAATGGAAAGAAACGCATGCACCCTTTTATCAGGTCGCGACTATTCGTATTCCTGAACAGATTTTTGATACACCTGAACAGAATAAATTTTGTGAAAATCTTTCTTTCACTCCATGGCACTCTTTACCTGAACATAAACCACTCGGAGCAGTGAACCGACTGCGTAAAGTGATTTATGACCGGATCAGTCGAGTCAGACATGAGATGAATTCCGTCAGCAGAAACGAATTCCCAATCCATGATTCATCGAAGCCCATTAACTCAGTTAAATGATAATTATCAGGATAATATAGCAAAATTTCAGGTTTGAGGAAGGTATTATGCTCATCTTTTCAAGTCTAATTTCAAATCTAAGTAGCCTTACAATTTAATAAGATATGCTTCTTGCTCTTGAGCATTTAGATTAATGGATAGAAAGGATCTATTAATCAAATTTGACCATAAAAAACCTCCCACAGGAGGCTGGTTGTTATTCTATTATTTCTATAATTAAGATGAATCTCTGACCTAAAGCAAGACGCATATTAGGCATCACCGAATGTCTAGGCATTTTGTCATAGGGATGTTTAGCTGAACACAAATAATTCCCCTCTCGATCACGATAAAAATAATTTAAAATACCCATGCTGGTATCTTCCTCAGCATCGAGTTCTATCATTTCACCTGTATTTCGATCTCTAGCAATAATTTTCATTCTAATGCCTTATATGTGGATTAGGCTCTACAACTTATCATGACGAATAAATAAAATTTCTATCTGGGAACTTAACCCATACTGATTCTTACATAAGAAAAGAAAAAACTGCCCATAACTTTTATATGACGGGGTTTTATCGGCCGTAGTAGATTCGGCTATCAGGGGTGAAACTCATATTTTGCCTAGGTTTTTTCCACATTTTCGGCACACTTTGATTGTCTTGCCCTTGTCATTCTGTTCATACTCATATGCGTGCCAACAACACAACTCTCTTAAAAATTGCATTAAATTAATACTCCACGGTAATCACAAATGTATTCTCGCCCTCTAAATGAGTTTGAAAATTAAAAGCGTGTTTTCGGCAGTATTCTTCCAATTCTAAAATTGCACCCTTTTCAATAGAATCTAGAGGTTCTTTTAACCGAACGGGATTTTGCTCTCGTTTAGCAATCGCATTGTGAAGTTCAGTAAATAACTCTTCAAATGTGAGTAGCGAAGTTGATTCAGTCATTTTGGTCACCATTGATTACCAAAAATACAATTATAACCTAAATATAAAGTCATAAAGGCTTCAATAATAAATCACAAACATTTGTTTTATATTATTAATTATCTATATAGTATTTACTCATCCACTTCGGTAATCAAATTCATTAAAGCATTCATAGGCATAAAGACAAAATAATTCAGGTGGAAATTAGCGCATTTAATTTTTTTTAAAAAATAGAATTTTAATTCAAATAAAATATACTTAATCGGGTGAATTATTCGAATTTAGCTAATTGATTTATTTTTCTCTATTTTCGAATAATTAAAAGATTTCACTCATACTTTATTGATAAATTTTAAAACAACTATTTTCAATAATTTGTTTAAATTGATTTTTTTAAAATGTAACCAGTTTGATGGTAATAAAAAAGCCCACCGTTGTTAGGCGAGCTTCTCTTGTTATTTGAATTGATTAAAGGAATAATATTAAAACAAATTAATTACTTATAATATTAAAATAAATTAAACACTTATCGATGTAATTGTTTATACACCCATGCCAGAAAATCATTTTTATGCCGTATAGGAGGCGCTAAATTAATATTGATTATTTGTCGGCTGCCAAATTTACCAATAATTTTAGAAGGTGAATCAAGCCTTATCTCCGATTTTTGATCCTGCTGTATTTCTGAAAAAAATTCTAATAATAGATCTAACTCTCCCTTGGTTTTAAAGTTTGGCTTCTCAGCCATAAAGTTATAAACTTGCTGTAACATCTGAAAATTAGTGGCACTTTTCATTTTTCATTACTCCAGCAAACCTATTAATTAAATAATATACACCCGAAGAATTTCAAAAATATTCACTGCATTTGTTAGCTGATTGTTCACATTTAGTTATAAAAAAAGCCCATCTTTCGATGAGCTTTTAAGCTGTTATTTTTACGTCAATAAATTTACTTTAATAAAAAATTAACCACAGTTTGCTTGGGTAATTTTCTTAGTAACTGGATCGATGGTCACTGTAATTCGATTTGCACGGTAATCCATCGTCACTGGCTGTCCAGGCGCTATTCTACGAATAATTTCAGATTGAGTTTTTTGTTTAATCTGGCCATCAGTTAAACCCATTTGTCCTACCAAAACTTTCGCTTCCTCTGCTAAGCATTCTTTTGAACTGTCTCGGAAATATTTCCACTCTTCAATAACCTGATTATTTGGCAAATGGCAATAAGCTACCTGACCGCTCATCTCATTTTTGATTTCTAATTTTCCACCTTGGTTAATACAATACTCACTCGCAGGATTGGCTAGAGCTAACTTTGGTGCAAGAGCACCTGTGTTGTGTACAGTTGAACAGGCTGCAACTGAGGAAATTATAAAGCCTAGTAACGCTATTTTTTTCATGATTTTGAATTCTTAGTAAAATTCAAAGATATCAAAAATAGGAATATTATCAATGTTGTTATTTAAAAAAAATAAGCTCATTTTTGGATGAGTTATTTTTCTTTACAATCTTTTATTAGTTTATTAAAAAATCAAAGTAGTCGTTTAATCTTTTTTTTAAATTTAATTCTATCGGTTTTTGGAATTACCTTTAATACCCCCCTGTTTTGGGGTGAATAACAATATTATCTTAATTTAAATTAAATCCTTTTTTCACTCATGATTATTTAAGGTAACGCCATCCAATTTAAACTTACTTCATCCTCTTTTAATTATTTTTAATGATTTTTTTCGACAATTATTTCTATGGCGCAACTGCTTATAGCTTTTACGTCTTTCAAAATTAGAATTTTAGACAGGCGTATAACCTTGTTATTATTATTTCCAATAAGTTACAGAAAAGCATTTATTTTATTATTTTATTATTTTAATTATATTGACCTATTTATCATTTATTTCGTATTTTAGGTAAATTATTTTATATAAATCCAAAACAACATTTGTTTAATGCTGCATTCCCTTTATATGTGCTGAAAATTAAAAAAATGACAATAAAAATCTCATTTTTCGGTGAGCTTTTTTTGAACAGATTAAATCACAGCTTCAGTTTTAAATTGTGGATGCTGTAATCGATATAGAATCAATGCTTCCTTTTCCTTATCTAAAAAAAATTCTGACTCTTGCTGCCATGTAGATTTACAGCCATCAAAATGTGTATTGTCAATAGTCCAATTGGAAACCACACCATAAATAAAAGACTGATCTGCAAACACTAATTTAGATTGATTGCCAGTTTCACTTTTAAAAACCTTATGCGTTGGTAAAGAACCAAACACATGAAAGCGAGTGTACAAATATTTATAAGTAAGATTCATGGTAAAAGTATTCTCCGCTACATTGAACTATAGCAGGAAAGTACAAATTCCATTACAGGTAAAACCAGATCTAAGGCAATAAAAGCCCATGAATTTAACGCAGTTTAATTCATAGCCTATGAGGGCGACCTGATTTTTTTGAGTGATCCTGCTTTTTCTAAAACTTCTACCATTTCAATAAAAATTTGTCGAGGCATGCCAACCAAGCGCTTGAATTCAGAATTTGAAAAAAGATTTAATTTCTGATATCTCAGTAAATTTATATTAAAGTGGTTTTTACTTTCGCCGGAGGTCTATTAATTAAATAGAAAGTTTTATTGAACAAAAGATGATTTAAAAATTAGATTTGATGCACCCTTGCTGATGCAAGCGGTTAGATTTTTTATCTTACATCAGAGGATTATAATCAAGATTGAATGATAAGATGCTATTGCTGAAAGCTCCATTGCTTCACGTTTACTTCTCTGTGGAACATTTCTAAACAAAAATATCCATACAATTAATTATAGAAACAGTCAATTTACATAAATTTCTAAAAACTCATTAAACTATACTGAATAACATAATAAAGACCCATAAACTTTTAGTTTTACTGAGCGGTATTTAATTCCAAAATAACTTAAAAAATATTAAAATAGTCACAACTAAAAGGCGTATAGGAAATAAGATTAAATGTCGATGGATCAATATACAGGATTAGAATTTTTAACTGCTCTCAAAAATGGTGAAATTCCACATGCACCCATGGCCAGAACCATTCCCATGAAACTGGTGGATGTACAAGAAGGTTATATCGTGTATGAGGTTACGCCCAGTGAAGAACATATTAATTTACAAGGTGGCGTACATGGTGGTTTTTGTGCCACGGTTCTAGACAGTGTAACGGGTGGAGTTGCCCACTCGATTATGGACAAAGGCAATCGCTTTGCTACTGTTGACCTGAATATAAAAATGATCCGCCCCATGCAGGTGGGAAAAATCTATCGAGGCATTGGGCACTTGATTAATGCAGGACGGACAATTGTCAGTACCGAAGGAAAAATTATGGATGAAAATAATAAAATTTATGCGCATGGTACTGCGACATTAATGATTATTCGAAAATAAATAAAAAGAGCAGTCTCTATTCAAAAAGATACTGCTCTTTATTTGATAATTTAAGTAATAGGTATAGGGTCTTAATACCCGCTACCCAACATCTATACGAATATTATTTACCATATGCACTAAGCGTGGAGCAATTTCATCTTCCAGCTTTTCACGGCTTAAAATAAAGCTGGGTCCACCACAGTTAAATACCAGTAATCCATGCTGATCATGATAATAAGGCGCGGCTACTGAATTCACATCTTTCTGCCAGTCACCGACCGAGAAACAATATCCGAAATCTTGATAATCTTTAAAAGCTTTATCTAATTCACGATTTATTTTTATCCAGTCTTCTTTGTGTTTGGCACGAATGGCATTCAATAGAAACTCACGCTCGTCTTCCGGCATTGCTGCCAGACATGCACGACCCACTGAACTTAAATGAAGGGGTAAATAAGTACCCACTTGGCGTCGCATAGTGACATTACCCTTGCCTTGCACGACATCTAGGTAAATCATGTTTAAGCGATCTCGGGTTGCCATGGCAACAGCTGCACCTGCGTAATCCGCTAATTCTTTCATGTACGGATGTGCAATCGAACGGATTGAAAGATTCGATAACATCGAATAACCAAATGAAAGCACCCCAACAGAAAGCTGAAATTTACTTGAGTTTGGTACTTGTTTTAAATACCCCAAACGTGAAAGCGTATGGGTTAAACGGGTAATGGTCGGTTTCGGCAAACCCGTCATTTGGGAGAGTTCTTGATTGCCTAAATATTGATGTTTTGGGGTAAAACAACGTAACAGTTCCAAGCCACGGGCAAGAGCGGTAATATATTGGCGATCATTTTCCTCCTGCATATCCTCAATAGGATCCAGGAGTTCATATCGTAAAGGAGCTAATAGCTTCTCCGCTTGTTCCGATTCCGTCACTTCAGTCATTTAAATGGCCTAATTTCTTTAATTCTGTTTCGCAATGCGAAAATTATAATATAAATATCCTATTAATAGCAAAGAAGCAACTTATAAAAAGTTGCTTCTTTATTCATCTTAACATGGCTTTTAAGAGGGATTAACCAATAATACCTTTGCTTCGTAGTTCTGCTAATTTTTCAGCATCGGCTACACGCGCCAGAATTTCATTGGTATGTTCACCCAGCATTGGAGGAGCTTGCTTGTATTCCACCGGAGTTCGAGAAAGTTTGATTGGAGAACCAATCACTTTCAGCTTATCTTTTAAAGGATGCTGCATTTCAACCAGCATATTTCTGGCTTTCACTTGCGGCTCTTCAAAGGCTTGCTCAAGGTTATTGATTAATCCAACCGGTACTTTCACTGCATGAATTACTTCAACCCAATGCTTCGCATTATCGCTAAGGAAATGTGCAGACAATAACTCGCCAATTTCACTGCGGTGTTTAATCCGTAATGCGTTGGTGGTAAAGCGTGGATCCTTTGGTAATTCCGGCAAGCCAATCGCATTGCTGAGTGACACGAATTGTTTGTCATTACCGCATGCAATAATAAAGTCTTGGTCTGCTGCTTTAAACACCTGATAAGGCACAATATTGGCATGCGCATTACCATAACGACCCGGCACTTTACCTGATGCTAAATAGTTCATGCCTTGATTGGCTAGAGTGGCCACTTGCACATCCAGCAATGCCATATCAATGTGTTGACCTAGACCAGTAATCGTACGATTCCACAATGCCGCTTGAATGGCAATAGTTGAATACAGACCTGTAGTTAAATCAGCGAAGGCTACACCCACTTTTTGTGGACCTCCACCCGGTAAATCATCTTTTTCACCGGTCACAGACATTAAACCGCCCATGCCCTGAATGATAAAGTCATAACCCGGTTCAGGTGCACGTGGGCCGGTTTGACCAAACCCGGTAATTGAGCAATACACCAATTTCGGATTGATGGCATTGAGGCTATCGTAATCCAGTCCGTATTTTTTCAGCGAACCGGCTTTATAGTTTTCAATCATCACATCAGAGTCTGCAGCTAAAGCGCGGACCAATTCCTGACCTTCAACAGTCGAAATATCAATCGCAACAGAAAGTTTATTTCGGTTCGCAGATTGGTAATAAGCTGCTTCACGTGTGTCCTCGCCTTGATTGTTCTTCATCCAAGGCGGACCCCATAACCGGGTGTCATCACCCGTTTCTGGACGTTCAACTTTAATCACTTCTGCGCCTAAATCCGCGAGGATTTGACCACACCAAGGACCTGCAAGTACGCGACTTAAATCCAGTACGCGAATACCCTCTAATGCACCCATGTGTCTTTACCTTTATACGCGTTCAATAACCATTGCGAGACCTTGTCCCACACCAATACAAAGACTGATCACGGCATATTTTTTGCCGCTACGTTGCAGTTCACGTGCCGTTGATAATGCCAGGCGAGCACCCGATGCACCCAGTGGGTGACCGACTGCAATGGCACCACCATTTGGATTTACACGCGGATCATCCAGTGCAACGTCCAAACCTCGAAGGCAGGCCAACACTTGAGAGGCAAAGGCTTCATTGATCTCGATAATGTCCATGTCTGCCAAGGTCAGGTTGGCACGTTTTAATGCCAGTTTGATTGCCTCAACGGGACCTGCGCCCATAATACGAGGCTCAATCCCTGCTGCACCCGATGCCAAAATCTTAGCAATCGGCTTAAAGCCCAAGGTTTGCTCAGCTTGCTGGGAACCAATAATTAATGCCGCAGCACCATCGTTGACCCCTGAAGCATTACCCGCAGTGACGACACCGCCCTCAAACAATGGTTTCAGTTTTTGCAAAGCTTCCATATTAGACGATGGGCGTGGATGCTCATCAAGCGCGACTAATTTAGGCGCTAACTTACGACCTTGCGGCACTTCAATACCGACAATTTCACCTTCAAAGAAACCGGCCTGTTTTGCCGCTTCATATTTGGCTTGCGATGCTGCGGCAAAGGTATCTGCATCTTCACGACTAATGTTATATTCAACTGCAACGTTGTCGCCAGTTTTTGGCATGGTGTCATCACCAAACTGCTTTTCAAGGGCAGGATTTGGGAAACGCGCACCAATCGCAGAATCGAACACTTTAAAATCACGACCAAAAGCTTTTTCAGATTTGGCAAATACAAATGGCGCACGCGACATCGACTCGACCCCACCCGCGATAAAAATCTCGCCTTCGCCACAGCTAATGGCACGCGCTGCATCAATGACAGAGGCTAAACCAGATGCACACAGACGGTTCACGGTTTGCGCCGGCGTTTTTACATCCAAACCTGCAAGCAATGCGGCATGACGTGCGATGTTACGGCTGTCTTCACCGGCTTGGTTAGTGTTACCCAAAATCACTTCATCATAGATATTATTCGGTAAATTGTGTTTTTCTACCAAGGTTTTAATTACATGCGCAGCCAGGTTGTCGGGACGAATCTTTGCAAGCTCACCGGCATGACGACCAAATGCGGTACGTACGCCATCATAAATATAGGCATTTAGCATAAAAAATTCCTTTTGACTTGCTTAGACAGCTGCGCTGTGAAGTAAAGATAAATTCAGTTGTGCACGACGTTTGAGCCATGGGCTTGGACGGTAGCGCTGATCACCGGTATTGGCATAGATTCGCTCTAGAATCAGCAAAATACGTTGGCTACCCAATACATCTCCCCATGAAATTGGACCATGCGGATAACCCAGACCCAGTTTCACCGCCTTGTCGATATCTGATGCTGTGGCAATTTGTTGTTGAGCAATATCACACGCCAGATTGACCACCATTGCCAATACACGCTGTGCCACAAAACCAACGCTTTCAGCAATCACCGTCACGCCTTGTCCATCTTGGGCAAAAATGGCATGCGCCTGTTCGATGTAATTTTTCGCGGTCACGATAGACGGCATCAAGGTGCGGTGCTTGGCAAAATCGGTCAGCAAATCAATACTCACGGCACGGCTTGCATCGACATTGAAGCGGATCGCTGCCGTTGTCGTGTCTTCACCATAAGTAGCTAGGATGATTAAGCTGTCTGCCGCAGGTTGTTCTGCGCTGTCCAATACGAGACCTTGCATGCGGATGTAATCACGTAATACGCTGGCATCTTGCTCACGATCCGCCGTAATCCATACTGCATTAAAGTTTGTTACTTCTGGAACAGCTGATACAGGTGCTTCATTGGTCTTTTTGCCATCATTATATTTATAAAAGCCTTCACCAACTTTACGACCAATTTTCTTTCCAGCCAACATTTGACGGGTTAAAGCATGCGGACGGTAACGGTCTTCCTGATAGAACTGATTAAAAATCGATTCCATCACCGGATGCGATACATCCAGTGCAGTCAGGTCAAATAATTCAAGCGGCCCCATACGGAAACCGGCACCGTCACGCAATATCCGGTCGATCTCTGAAATAGAGGTAACACCTTCACCCAACGCTTTTAACGCTTCGGTGCCGTAAGCACGGCCAGCATGATTAACGATGAATCCAGGAGTATCTTTGGTACGGACACCAAAATGTCCCATGCGCTGCGCCAGTTCTAACAAATCTGCAACCACTTGTTCTTCTGTTGCAAGCCCTGCAATCACTTCGACAATTTTCATTAGTGGCACAGGGTTAAAAAAATGGAAACCGGCCATCCGCCCTTGATATTGAAGATTTGAGGCAATTGCGGTTACAGACAATGAAGATGTATTGGTGGCTAAAATCGTGGTTGGTGCAACAATCGCTTCAATTTGTTTAAACAAACTTTGCTTGATCTCAAGGTTTTCGATGATGGCTTCAACCACCATATCCACACCGGCAATCTGTTCAATACTGTCTAAAACCATAAAACGCGCCAAAGTTTCATTCAGCACCTGTTCCGTGAATTTACCTTTGGCCTGCAATTTTTCCAGCATGGTTGTGAGTTTGGCCAAGCCGGCTTCTGCGGCACCGGCTTTTACATCAAATAAGCGAACTTCAACACCGGCTTGCGCAGCAATTTGCGCTATGCCCATGCCCATTACACCAGTGCCGATCAACGCAATAGATTGAATGGTCATATCTTATTCTCCCCTGTACTGTGCAGGACGTTTTTCAAAAAATGCGTTTACACCTTCTTTTTGATCTTGGGTGTCAAATAGAATATGGAAGGCTTTACGCTCTAAGGTTAGTGCACCTTGCAATGACAAGTCTTGACCCAAGTTGGTCACTTCTTTAATTTGCTGCACCGCAATTGGAGAGAAGCTCGCGATGGTTCTTGCAATCTCAAGTGCATGGGCAATGGTATTTTCATCTTCAACCACCTCAGACACCAAACCCATTTGACTTGCTTCTTCAGCACTGATGAATTTACCCGACAACAGCAACAGCATGGTTTTAAACTTGCCAATGGCACGCAGCAAACGTTGCGTACCGCCCGCACCCGGCATGAGTCCCAGTTTCACTTCAGGTTGTCCGAATTTTGCCGACTGCCCGGCAATGATGATGTCAGCATGCATCGCCAGTTCACAGCCGCCACCCAAGGCATAGCCGTTGACCGCCGCAATAATCGGCTTAGTGCAATCGACAATGCTTTGCCAGTACTGTTCGGTATGACGCAGATACATTTGCGCTGTAGTTGCAGTGGTAAAGTCCTTAATGTCCGCGCCGGCGGCAAACACTTTTTCCCCGCCGGTCAGTACAATCGCGCGTACAGCGGGGTTCTGGTTTAACTGCTGAAAAGTGTGTGAGAGTGCCTGACGTAATTCCAGATTGAGTGCATTCCTTGCTTCGGGTCGATGAATTTCTACAATCGCCACGCCATCTTCTTGAATATTCAGTTTCAATATTTGGGTGCTTTCCATAATTTTCTCATTTCGCACTGCGGTACAATAAAACCAATATACATAGTTTTTACGATGATTCAAGCTTACCTTAGGGTGCTTAAATATTTTATCTAGGTGCAAAATAAATTAATTTATATTAATAACAACAAGTTATACACAGGATATAAATAAAAGTAAATACCGCATAGCGATATTTACTTTTATTTATGTTGTTTAGTTGTGATTTTTTGATTAGTATCCAATTAAATTTAGCTTAGTGACTAGATCTTGTTCGATTTCTGCTTATTCAAAACCGAACAGGATTTACATCCTAAAAACGGAGTTAGGACATGATTCGTGATCAGGAAACCTTAGACCAGTTAGTCGATATGATTCGTCAATTTGTTGAAGGTGTATTAATCCCAAATGAAGAACTCGTTGCTGAAACAGATGAAATTCCTGTAGAAATCGTGCAGCAAATGAAAGAGTTAGGATTGTTTGGTTTAACCATTCCTGAAGAATATGAAGGTCTGGGTCTGACTATGGAAGAAGAGGTGTATATCGCCTTTGAACTGGGTCGCACCTCTCCTGCTTTCCGTTCGCTTATTGGTACCAACAACGGTATTGGTGCTTCCGGCCTGATCATTGATGGTACAGAAGAACAAAAACAATATTTCCTGCCGCGCTTAGCCAGTGGTGAAATTATTGGATCATTCTGCCTAACCGAACCGGATTCTGGTTCTGATGCTGCATCTTTAAAAACAACCGCAGTAAAAGATGGTGATGAATACATCTTGAATGGTACAAAACGCTTTATTACCAATGCCCCACATGCCGGTGCATTTACGGTAATGGCACGTACCAATCTTGAATTGAAAGGTTCAGCTGCAATTTCGGCATTTATTGTTGATAGCAAAACCCTTGGTATTTCTCTAGGTAAACGTGACAAGAAAATGGGGCAAAAAGGCGCACATACCTGTGATGTGATCTTTGAAAACTGCCGCATTCCAGCATCTGCATTGATCGGGGGTGTCGAAGGTGTTGGTTTTAAAACGGCAATGAAAGTGCTTGATAAAGGTCGTATTCATATTGCCGCAATAAGCGTTGGTGCAGCAACTCGCATGTTAGAGGATTCACTTCAATATGCAGTGCAACGCAAGCAATTTGGCCAAGCGATTGCAAACTTCCAGTTGATTCAAGGCATGCTAGCCGATTCAAAAGCTGAAATTTATGCAGCTAAATGTATGGTACTTGATGCGGCTCGTCTACGTGATGCAGGCAAAAATGTCAGTACTGAAGCTTCCTGCGCAAAAATGTTTGCTACAGAAATGTGTGGCCGTGTGGCAGACCGTGGTGTGCAAATCCATGGGGGTGCAGGTTACATCAGTGAATATGCTATTGAACGTTTTTACCGCGATGTGCGTTTATTCCGTTTATACGAAGGTACAACTCAAATTCAACAAGTAATTATTGCGCGTAACATGATTAAAGAAGTTACGCATTAACAGTTTGGCTGAGTCACTCTCCTTGCGACTCAGTCTTTTTTTATAAGGTAATGGATTATGGCTGTTAATACTTTATCCAAAATTAATTCAAACACATGGAAAATTGCATTTATTTTTGCGTTCTTGGCCTTATTGGTTGATGGCGCAGACTTAATGCTTTTATCTTACAGTTTAAGCAGTATTAAAGCTGAATTTGGATTAACAACGGTCGAAGCAGGGATGCTTGGAAGCTTTACTCTGGCAGGTATGGCGATTGGTGGTATTTTTGGTGGATGGGCATGTGATAAGTTTGGTCGCGTGCGCACTGTAGTTGTCTCGATTTTATTGTTCTCTGTATTGACTTGTGGTCTTGGTTTTACTCGGTCTTTTGCAGAATTCGGCACTTTACGTTTCTTCGCCTCCCTCGGTTTGGGCTCTTTATATATTGCCTCTAATACGTTGATGGCAGAATATGTGCCGACAAAATACCGTACAACTGTACTTGGTACACTCCAAGCAGGTTGGACAGTGGGTTATATCGTAGCAACCTTGCTTGCAGGCTGGTTAATTCCAGACCATGGCTGGCGTATGCTGTTCTACGTGGCCGCGTTACCGATTGGTTTGGCCATTCTGATGCATTTAATGGTGCCAGAACCTGCTGCATGGCAAGAAAACCGTTTCAAGAAAGTAGAAGTGACAGACAAACCTGCTGAATCAACCTGGAAAATGATTTTTCAGGACAAGAAGAACCGTAATATGTTCATTCTTTGGGCATTAACAGCGGGTTTCCTGCAATTTGGTTACTATGGTGTAAACAACTGGATGCCAACATACCTAGAAACTGAATTGGGTATGAAATTTAAAGAAATGACGGCTTATATGGTCGGTACATATACCGCAATGATTCTGGGTAAAATCCTTGCTGGCTATATGGCAGATAAAATTGGACGACGTTTTACTTATGCATTCGGTGCCATTGGTACAGCAATTTTCTTGCCTCTGATTGTATTCTATAACTCACCAGAAAATATTCTTTATCTATTGGTGATCTTTGGCTTCCTATACGGTATTCCATATGGCGTAAATGCAACGTATATGACTGAAAGTTTCCCGACAGCCGTACGTGGTACCGCAATCGGTGGTTCATACAATGTGGGTCGTCTTGGTGCTGCCATTGCACCTGCGGTCATTGGTTACTTAGCAAGCGGTGGTTCTATTGGTCTTGGTTTCCTTGTAATGGGTGCAGCATACTTTATTTGTGGTGTGATCCCTGCTCTGTTCATCAAA
This sequence comes from Acinetobacter sp. ANC 4779, assembly GCF_004331055.1. Lineage (NCBI taxonomy): Bacteria > Pseudomonadati > Pseudomonadota > Gammaproteobacteria > Moraxellales > Moraxellaceae > Acinetobacter > Acinetobacter sp. ANC 4779. The sequence goes on along the minus strand of NZ_SJNU01000005.1, from coordinate 121,255 downwards.
GAAAAACAATACGATCCACAAAAATCATAAATTTTTAAACACATTAAAAAAGTCTCTTAGGAGGCTTTTTTTATTTGAAAAATATAAAATTAGACTTCATAACAAATTTTAAAAATGATAAAATACCGCCAAGCGAAATAAGGTTTTACATTATGGATGATATAACTAGAGAATCGATGGAGTTTGACGTCGTTATCGTAGGCGCAGGCCCTGCGGGTCTTTCTGCAGCGATCAAAATCCGCCAACTTGCAATTGCAAACAATCTAAACGATCTGTCCGTTTGTGTCGTGGAAAAGGGCTCTGAAGTCGGTGCACATATTCTGTCGGGTGCAGTACTTGAACCGCGTGCCATGAATGAGTTGTTCCCGGACTGGAAAGAACAAGGCGCGCCGCTTAATGTGCCTGTAACCGAAGACAAAACATTCTTCCTGCTTTCAGATGAAAAATCACAGGAAGCACCGCACTGGATGGTGCCAAAAACCATGCACAATGATGGCAACTATGTCATCTCGCTTGGCAATGTGGTGCGCTGGTTAGGCAGCAAAGCCGAAGAACTGGAAGTTTCCATTTTCCCGGGCTTTGCCGCTTCAGAAATCCTCTATCATGCAGATGGTACGGTAAAAGGCATTCAGACCGGTGACATGGGCATTGGCAAGGATGGCGAACCGACGCACAACTTTACCCCGGGTTATGAACTGCATGCCAAATACACCATTTTTGCTGAAGGCTGCCGGGGTCATTTAGGTAAACGCCTGATGGCACAATACAATCTGGATAAAGATGCTGATCCACAGCATTACGGCATCGGGATTAAAGAGCTTTGGGAAATTGATCCGGCAAAACATAAACCGGGTCTGGTCATGCACGGTGCAGGCTGGCCTCTTGCCGAGACCGGTTCTTCAGGCGGCTGGTGGCTGTACCACGCTGAAAACAACCAGGTGACCTTGGGCATGATCGTCGATCTGTCCTATACCAACCCGCACATGTATCCATTTATGGAAATGCAGCGCTGGAAAACCCATCCTTTAATCAAGCAGTATCTGGAAGGTGGCAAGCGTATTTCTTATGGTGCGCGTGCCGTGACCAAAGGCGGTTTTAACTCGCTACCGAAATTCACTTTCCCTGGCGGCTCTTTGATTGGTGATGATGCCGGCTTCCTGAACTTTGCCAAGATCAAAGGCTCACATACTGCGATGAAATCCGGCATGCTCTGCGGTGAAGCGGTGTTTGAAGCGATTGCAGCTGGTGTGGAAAAAGGCGGTGATCTGGCGGTTGCGCGTGTTGTAGAAGGCGAAGATTTCTTTGCTAAAGAATTGACAGCTTATACCGAAAAGTTCAACCACAGCTGGTTGAAAGAAGAGCTGTATAACTCGCGTAACTTTGGCCCGGCGATGCACAAGTTTGGTCAGTGGATGGGCGGTGCGTTTAACTTTATCGATCAGAACGTGTTTAAAGTTCCATTCACTTTGCATGATCTTGTTCTGGACTACGCGGTACTAAAAACTCAGGCAGCGGAAAGCTTTAAGCCAACCTATCCAAAACCGGATGGCAAGCTGACCTTTGACCGTCTGTCTTCGGTGTTTGTATCCAATACCGTACATGAAGAAAACCAGCCAGCGCATTTGAAGCTGACCGATGCCTCGATTCCGGTGAATGTGAACCTGCCGAAATGGGATGAGCCTGCGCAGCGCTACTGCCCGGCTGGGGTCTATGAAATCATGGAAAATAATGATGGCTCAAAACGTTTCCAGATCAATGCAGCCAACTGTGTGCACTGCAAGACCTGTGACATCAAGGATCCGTCCCAGAACATCACTTGGGTAACGCCGGAAGGTGGTGGTGGTCCGAACTATCCGAATATGTAATTTGGTGACGTTTGGAAAGATAATGTTTAGCATCTCACAAAAAAGTGCCTGAACATTATCCTACCCACAATGCAGACGTTTGAATAACGCCTTCATTTATTTTTTTAGGTAATCTGAGTCTCCCAGGAGGCTCAGATTAAAAATATTTTTACTGACTATTCACATGAGTTAAAAATTAAATGTGAATCATTTTAATAAAACTGCTTATTTGACACTGACTGATAATTTTCATGATGAATTTTTTATCTCATAAATTAAGACAATTATAAAAACTCATGTAAATAAATTTTTATAAAAACGCTTTATCAATATGGTGCCGAAATCTTCTGAACTCGCACTACTATCTTGTTGATATCATAAATATATTAGATAATACAAATAATATCTTAATCTATATAAAATCATGTCAAACGACTGTATTTACTTACTTATTAATTTATCTTGATATACGTTAAAAACACAAATACATGAAAAATTCATAATAAATACTATTTTATTTAGCATACTCCTATCTGAACATAGTTCTTCAATGCATGTTTTCCGAGTAGAAGTCTTGTAGCTGTATTACACAACTTCTATAAATTTTGAAGAAAAACTTACTCAAAATCAGTTGAGGTCTAATGATGATAAAAACAACTCTAAGCGTATTAGGACTATCTTTAGTTTCTAGCCTAGCTCTAGCTTCCGATCCCTTACATGGCACTAAATGGAAAACTATTGATGATGTGACTAAAAAACCATTATCAGTTGTGCAGTTTACTGAAACCTCTAACGGTGTGCTCTCTGCAAAAATCGTGGATGTTCTGGAAGCGAGTGAAAGTGAAAAATGCACAAAATGTGCGGGTAAATTCCATAACAAACCACTTAAAGGTATACAGATTGTCTCAGGTCTGAAAAAGACTGCAAACAATGTGTATGATAACGGGAAAATTACCGACCCTAAAAATGGTAAAACCTATAGCTTTAATGCCAAGCTATCTCAAGATGGTAAAACCTTGGCGGGTCGTGGATATATTGGTATTTCTGCTTTAGGACGTAACCAAACTTGGGTTCGTGTCAACTAATCCTGATTGAAGTATTTAAAAAAGCGACTTTATTAAGTCGCTTTTTTATTGGTAGGCATAACCGCTAATAATCGACTGTCATAACAATGAATATCGGTGTTATTCAAACCTGAATACTTTTAATATTTTTAATTTTCTCAAATTTCTGCTCCTCCCGTTATTTAGCATACTATCGGGAGGAATGCAGATTGTGAGAGAAAATAAGCAATCAATCTTAAGCAATATCTTCCACTAAATTCAGTTCCTGACGCATCAATTCCTGCAATTTGAACTTTTGCGCTTTGCCTGAAGCTGTCATTGGAAATTCGGTAAAGAAGCGCACATATCGCGGTACTTTATTGTGAGAGATATGTTCAGCGCAGTATTCACGAATGGTTTTTTCATCGGTTTGATGGTCGTCATGTAAAATAATACATGCACACAACTCTTCACCATATTTGGCATCCGGTAGCCCAATCACTTGCACATCGGACACATCGGGATGGGTATATAAAAAGTCTTCAATTTCTTTGGGGAATAAATTCTCGCCGCCACGAATCACCACGTCTTTAATTCGGCCTTTAATTTTCACAAAGCCATCTTCATCCATTTCGGCAATATCACCGGTGTGCATCCACTTGGCAACATCAATCACTTCCTGAGTTTTGTCGTTGTCTTCCCAATAACCCAGCATGACCGAATAACCACGTACACAGAGTTCACCAAGTTTTCCACGCGGTACCACTTTGCCATTTTCATCAACAATCTTGATTTCAAGATGTGGATGTACCCGGCCGACAGTTCCGACACGGCGTTCGACCGAATCTGAAGTCGAGCTTTGCACACTCACAGGTGCAGTTTCAGTCATACCATAACAGATGGTGATTTCGGCCATATGCATACGGTCAATTACACGCTGCATAATTTCACGCGGACACGGGCTGCCCGCCATAATACCGGTACGAAGGCTGGAAAGATCGAACGCATCGAACTGCTCATGCTCAAGCATGGCAATAAACATGGTCGGAACGCCGTAAGCGGCCGTGCATTTTTCTTGCTGAATGGTTTTTAAAGTGTCGAGCGGATTAAAAACCGCCGATGGATAAACCATGGTTGAACCATGAGTAATACAGGCCAAATTACCCATCACCATGCCAAAACAGTGGAATAATGGCACCGAAATGCAGACCCGATCCTGTGCGGTTAGATGAATCGCTTCACCGACAAAATAACCATTATTTAAAATATTATTATGCGTCAGCATGGTTCCTTTCGGATTACCCGTGGTGCCCGAGGTAAACTGAATGTTAATGGTTTCATCAAATTGTAAATCAGCGGCAATCTCTTGTAATTGCTCTAACTGAACAGCGGTCGGTTCTGGCAACAAGTCAGCAAAACGATGAATACCGATATGCTGTTCATGATCAATTTTAATCACGTGCTTTAAATGCGGCAGGCGTTTTACAGAAAGTCGTTTATCTACCGATTCGGTAATTTCAGGGGCAATTTTAGTTAAAATTTCCTGATAATTACTGGTTTTAAATTGTGCTGCAATCACCAATGCCTTGCAGGACACTTTATTCAGTACATATTCAAGTTCACTACTTTTATAGGCTGGATTCAGATTGACCAGAATTATGCCGGCTTTAAAGGCTGCAAACTGGGTGATGGTCCACTCCACACAATTTGGCGACCAAATCGCAATTCGGTCGCCCTTTTCCAAGCCCAATTGAAGCAGGCTACAAGCAAATGCATTGACCTGATCCTGCAGCTGTTTATAGCTTAAGCGTACATTTTGATGCACGCTGACCACAGCATCCTGTTCAGCATATTGCTGACATGCCTGATCAAACTTTTCACCAATGGTCATCCCAAGTAAAGGCTGACTGCTTGCTCCATAGGCATAACTTAACCGTACTTGTGTCATTGAATCGCTCTCCTTGATTCTTTGTAATTATGATTCTTTCACTTTAATTGTTTTGACTCAGACGACTTTTCCAAACAGCCTTATTTTTGTGTTTAACTGATCACTCACCCTCCTTTAAATAAACGCCACTCACACAAAAATCGGCAATCTGTTTGACAAAATAGTCTTTATACGCCTGATCAAACCTGACACTTTTAGAAGGATTCAAGGGTTCAATCACCACAAAAGTCATGGCACCCACCACACACAAGGCTGCGGTATTTAAATCTTCAAATCCAAACTCACCATTGATTTTACCTTCGGCAAGTATTTCATTAATGCTTTGTTTAATCAGTTGCTTGCTGCGAAAACGCTCATGTTCGAGTAAAGGATCGACAGGTTCAAACATCAGCGAATACGCAAGTTGGGGGCTGTTCAATGCACGTTTAACAAAAGTCGTCACTGCCTTGTGTAATTTTTCAGTTGCAGAAAGATCACTTGCAGCAATGGTGTTCAAAACTTGAACTTCATACTGAATGGATTCTGACAATACCTCAATTAACACCTGACTTTTGTTATCGAAATAACGATAAACCAGACCACTGGATACGCCTGCACGATCAGCAATTGCCTGAATTTGCGCATCTTTAAAGCCCCCTAGAGCAATCAGTTCACGCGCAGACTGCAAAATCGTTTGACGGTTTTGCTCCATTCGTTCCTGCATCAATGATGATCTTTTATAACTCATAATCTTATTCTCATCCAGCTAAAATGAATTGTAAATCATTTTGTGAATTTTGATTCACTTTTTTAAAAAATAGTTGTATTGTAAAAATCAAGCACAACAAAAATGCTTTTGGAACAACAAATATAACCATCAGGATGAATGAAGAAATGAATCTACAAAGCTTAAATTTCGGTTTGGATGAAACGTTAATTGCCCTTAAAGATTCAATCGCAGCATTCTGTGCAAAGGAGATTGCACCGATTGCTCAGCAAGTTGATCAAGACAATGAATTCCCCGCTCACCTGTGGAAAAAATTTGGTGATATGGGGCTGCTTGGCCTGACTGTAAGCGAGGAATACGGTGGAACGAACCTGGGTTATTTGGCCCATATTCTTGCGATGCAGGAAATTTCTCGCGCATCCGCCTCTATTGGCCTGTCTTACGGCGCTCATTCTAACTTATGTATCAATCAAATTAATCGCAATGGTTCTGAACAACAAAAACAAAAATATTTACCTAAACTGATTTCCGGCGATTTTGTCGGTGCTTTGGCAATGTCTGAACCCAATGCAGGTTCCGATGTGGTCAGCATGAAACTCAAAGCCGAAGATAAAGGTGATCATTACCTGCTGAATGGTTCAAAAATGTGGATCACCAACGGTGGCGATGCTGACGTATTGGTGGTTTATGCCAAAACTGATCTGCAAGCTGGTTCTAAAGGCATGACGGCTTTTCTGGTTGAGAAAAGCATGCCAGGTTTTAGTCATGGCACGCATTTAGATAAATTAGGCATGCGCGGATCAAACACCTACCCGCTTTTCTTCGACAATGTAGAAGTGCCGAAAGAAAATGTGCTAGGCGGTGTGGGCAATGGCACCAAAGTTTTAATGAGTGGTTTGGATTATGAACGTGCTGTTTTAAGTGCCGGCCCGCTAGGCATTATGGATGCCTGTCTGGACACGGTAATTCCCTATATTCACGACCGCAAACAGTTTGGTCAGGCACTCGGTGAATTCCAGTTGATGCAAGGCAAAATTGCCGATATGTATTCGACTTGGCTGGCTTGTAAAGCGCTGGTTTATGCCGTGGGCGCTGAATGTGACAAGGCTGATCATAGCCGCAGCTTACGTAAAGATGCAGCCAGTGCAATTTTATATGCTGCTGAAAAAGCCACCTGGATGGCAGGTGAAACCATTCAGACCTTAGGCGGCAATGGTTATATCAATGAATTTGCAGCAGGCCGTTTATGGCGCGATGCCAAATTGTATGAAATTGGTGCGGGAACTTCTGAAATCCGTCGCATGCTGATCGGACGTGAACTGTTTAATGAAACAGCTTAAATCACGAGCGCTTGGCACAATGAATAATAAGGAAGTTTGAACATGAATATATTACAAAGCAAAATTAATATTCGAAGCGAAGATTTTAAAACCAACCAGACTGCCATGCAGATTTTGGTCGATGACTTAACACAAAAAGCGCAAAAAATTGCTTTAGGCGGCGGTGAAAAAGCGCGCGAAAAACATTTGGCCCGCGGCAAACTTTTACCACGCGAACGTGTTGATCATCTGATTGATGCCGGAACTGCCTTTTTAGAAATTGGGCAACTGGCGGCTTATCAAGTTTATCCAGATGATGTGCCGGCTGCCGGCGTGATTGCCGGAATTGGTCAGGTGAATGGCGTGACCTGCATGATTGTCGCCAATGATGCCACGGTAAAAGGCGGCACTTATTATCCGCTGACAGTAAAAAAACATTTACGCGCTCAAGAAATTGCCGAACAAAATCATTTGCCATGTATTTATCTGGTCGATTCAGGCGGCGCATATTTACCCATGCAGGATGAGGTGTTCCCGGACCGTGATCACTTCGGTCGTATTTTCTATAACCAGGCGCGCATGTCAAGCCAAGGTATTGCTCAAATTGCTGTAGTGATGGGTAGCTGTACCGCAGGGGGGGCTTATGTCCCGGCCATGTCGGATGAAACCATTATCGTGCGTAATCAAGGCACCATTTTCCTGGGTGGCCCGCCTTTGGTGAAGGCTGCGACGGGTGAAGTGGTCAGTTCCGAGGACTTAGGCGGCGGTGATGTGCATACTCGTCTTTCTGGGGTGGCCGATCATCTGGCTGAAAGTGATGAACACGCGATTGCCCTAGCCCGAAATATTGTGGCGAATTTAAATAAAAAACCCAATAAAACTGCAGATGAAATTGAAGCACCGTTATTTGATGCTCAAGAACTTTATGGTGTGGTGCCCAGTGATGCACGTAAGCCCTTTGATGTGCGAGAAGTGATTGCCCGTATTGTCGATGGTTCACGTTTTGACGAATTCAAAGCCCGTTTTGGTACCACGCTGATTACCGGTTTTGCTGAACTTTTCGGTATGAAAGTCGGCATCATCGCCAATAATGGCATTCTGTTTTCGGAATCTGCACAAAAAGGGGCGCATTTCATTGAACTGTGTACCCAGCGCAACATTCCCCTGCTCTTTATTCAGAACATTACCGGCTTTATGGTCGGTCGCCAGTATGAAAATGAAGGCATTGCCAAAAATGGTGCCAAACTGGTGATGGCGGTGGCCAATGCCAATGTACCAAAATTGACTTTAGTGATAGGCGGATCATTTGGTGCCGGCAACTATGGCATGTGCGGTCGTGCCTATTCTCCACGCTTTCTGTGGACTTGGCCAAACTCGCGTATTTCGGTGATGGGTGGTGAACAAGCTTCAAGCGTACTTTCTACCTTAAAACGTGACCAGATTGAACAAAAAGGTGAAAGCTGGTCAGCCGAACAGGAAGATCAATTTAAACAACCGATTCGTGATCAATACGAGCGCCAAGGTCATCCTTATTATGCTTCAGCGCGTCTTTGGGATGACGGTGTGATTGATCCTGCGCAAACGCGTCAGGTCTTGGGCTTAAGTTTGGCAGCTGCGCTGAATGCGCCCATTTTACCCACCAAATTTGGCGTGTTCCGCATGTAGGGGGTAAAAATAATGAACTATCAATTTTTACAACTCGAACAACAGAGTCAGGTCGCTACGGTCTGGATTAACCGCGCTGAATTGCACAATGCCTTTAATACCAACGTTATTGAAGAATTACAGCATTGTTTTACTGCATTAAACAGTCGTGATGATGTGCGGGTGGTGGTTTTGGCTGGACGCGGAAAAAGTTTTTCAGCCGGTGCCGACTTGAACTGGATGAAACAGGCCGGACAAGCATCTCAAGCGGAAAATGAAGCCGATGCCTTAAAGCTGGCAAAAATGTTGCAAAGTCTGGCGACTTTAAAACAGCCGACTATTGCCCGTGTGCATGGAATCGCGTTTGGTGGCGGCATGGGGCTGGCTTCAGCCTGTGATATCTGTATTGCCAGCATGGATGCCAAATTTGCCACGTCTGAGGTTCGTTTAGGTTTAGCGCCATCGACCATTAGCCCCTATGTGATTCGTGCCATCGGTGCCCGTCAGGCTTCGCGCTACTTCTTAACCGCAGAACGGATTACTGCCGAGCAAGCGCACAAAATCGGTCTGGTTCATGAGGTTACAACGGTAGAAGAACTGGATAGCAAGATTGACGAAATGGTTCAAGCCTTGCTTTTGGGTGGCCCTCAAGCACAGGCATCATCGAAACAACTGATTCAAATGGTCGACCAACAGGTATTAACCGAAGAATTACTGCTGCAAACTGCTCAACATATTGCTCATATACGCCAAGGATCAGAGGCCAAGAATGGCTTGAGTGCTTTTTTGGATAAGCAAAGTCCTTCCTGGATTATCTCTACAGCACAACAATAATAAGGATCATACAATGTTTGAAAAAATCTTAATTGCAAACCGTGGTGAAATCGCCTGCCGTGTGATTCGTAGCGCAAAAAAACTTGGAATCGCCACGGTGGCGGTCTATTCAGATGCCGATGCCCAATCGCAACATGTCAAACTAGCCGATGAAGCGATTTATATCGGCGAATCCCCTGCCGCACAAAGTTATTTACAGATGGACCGCATTATTCAGGCTGCGGTAAAGACCGGTGCTCAAGCGATTCATCCAGGGTATGGCTTCTTGTCTGAAAATGACCAGTTTGCCGAAGCCTGCCAAGCCAACAACATTATCTTCATTGGTCCACCGGTAGCCGCTATTTTGGCTATGGGTTTAAAAGCAACCTCGAAAACCTTGATGGAAAAAGCCGGTGTTCCGCTGACCCCGGGCTATCATGGCAGCAATCAAGAGGCTGAATTTTTAAAGCAACAGGCCGATGCAATTGGTTATCCGGTCTTGATTAAAGCCAGTGCCGGAGGTGGTGGGAAAGGCATGCGTCTGGTTGAACGCAGTGAAGATTTTCTGGGTTCACTGGCATCTTGTAAAAGCGAGGCCAAATCGAGCTTTGGTAATGATGAAGTGCTGATTGAGCGCTATGTGATTAATCCGCGTCATATTGAAGTACAAGTCTTTGGTGACTCACACGGCAACTATGTGCATTTGTTTGAACGTGATTGTTCGGTACAGCGCCGTCATCAAAAAGTGTTAGAAGAAGCCCCAGCGCCATTGGTTTCACAAGACAAACTTGATGCCATGCGCCAAGCCGCCATTGATGCCGCACGTGCGGTCGATTATGTCGGTGCAGGAACGGTCGAATTTATTGTCGAGCAAGATGGAACCGCGTATTTCATGGAAATGAATACCCGTCTACAGGTTGAACATCCGGTCACTGAAATGATTACTGGGGTTGATCTGGTGGAATGGCAATTGCGTGTTGCTTTTGGTGAGCCACTACCAAAACAGCAAGATCAGTTAAAGATTCACGGTCACGCCATTGAAGCCCGTGTTTATGCCGAAGAACCGGAAAAAGGCTTTATTCCTGCGATTGGGCAAATCAGCTATCTACACTACCCTGAACAAAATCAGCATGTTCGTGTCGACAGCGGTATTGTTCAAGGCGATGAAATCAGCAGCTATTATGATCCGATGATTGCCAAACTGATCGTGTGGGGCGAAAACCGTGAAGCGGCTTTATTGCAAATGCATCATGCCCTGGGTCAGTTCCATGTCGATGGTCTGGGTAATAATATTGCCTTCTTGGACCGTATTATTCGCTGTGATTCATTTAAAAATGCCGAATTGGATACCAACCTGATTCAGCGTGAAGATGAATTCCTGTTTAAGAATATTCCATCATTACAACCGGAGTTGGTGGTTGCCACGGCATTGACTGAATTACTCCTGCGTTTTAGCAAGAATAAACCGGCAAGCAATCCGGTCTGGCAAAGTGAAACACTATGGCGCATCAATATTAGTCCAAGTTATGCGATTAAATTAAAGTTAGACGAGACCCTTATCCAAGTCAATTTAAGCGCTGAAAAAAAAGCTTTTGTTGCTGAATATCAAGGTGAAAAATTCCATATTTCCGGACAGCTTTTAAATAGCAATAGCGCACATTTCAATATTAACGGCAAACAAGACAAAATTGCGTTTAGCCAAAATGCACATGGCCTCACTATTTTCAAAAATGGTCAAAGCCACAAGTTCAGTTATTTGAATCAGAAATTCAATTCTGAGGATGCACAAAGCACTGAAGGCAATCTAAAAGCACCCATGCCGGGCGTGATTACCCAAGTTCTGGTTGGCGCCAATGATCGGGTGAAAAAAGACGATGTGCTAATGACCCTTGAAGCCATGAAAATGGAATATTCAATTCGCGCACCATATGACGGCATCATTGCAGCTTCCTATTTCCAGGCTGGTGACCAGGTCAAAGCCGGCGATGAACTGGTGGAATTTCAGGCCTTGGCGGAGGAAGTTGCATGAATGACTTTGTCAAAATTGTAGAAGTCGGTCCGCGCGACGGTCTGCAAAATGAAAAGACCCCTTTGACGCTTGAGCAGCGCAAAGACTTTATTCTGGACTTGATGCAAACAGGCTTAAAGTCGATTGAAGTGGGTTCTTGTGTTTCGGCAAAGTGGGTGCCGCAAATGGCAGATAGTGATTTGCTGTTTAGCCAGTTGCCACAAGATCCCAATATTCAGTTCAGCTTGCTGACCCCAAATTTAAAAGGCTTTGAGTCGGCTTTAGCAGTCGGTTGTAAAGAGGTTGCGGTATTTACCGCAGCTTCTGAAAGTTTCGCCCGCAAGAACATCAACTGTTCCATTGATGAAAGCTTTGAAAAATTTGCCGATGTCATGGCAGCAGCCAAAGCCAATGATATTAAAGTGCGTGGTTATGTCTCCTGTATGGTCGATTGTCCTTATGAAGGGGCAATTGATCCTCAGCAAGTCGTCAAAGTCAGCAAGCGACTATTGGATATGGGCTGCTATGAAGTGTCCTTAGGGGAAACCATTGGTACCGCCACTCCGGATCGGGTCAAACAAGTATGGGAGGTTTGTTTGGCCGAATTGGACAGCCAGGTTTTAGCCGGACATTTTCATAATACTTACGGCATGGCCATTGCCAATATTTATCAATCGCTTACTCAAGGCATTCGGGTTTTTGATTCTTCGATTGCCGGTTTAGGCGGTTGCCCCTATGCCAAAGGTGCTTCGGGCAATGTTGCCACGGAAGACTTGTACTATCTTTTATCCAAGATGGGCTTTGAAACTGGTATTAATCTGGATGCCTTAATGCAGGCCAGCCAAAACATCAGTCAGGTATTAAAGCGCAACAATCCATCCAATTATGCCAATGCCTATTGGCAAAACAAGTGTGCTTAAACGCTGCATGATTTTCTCATCGCCAAGAAATCATGCAGGAAGTTTATAAAAAATTAAAGTTCGGTCATACACGGCCTGACCATAAATAAAAAAGAGGGATCAAATGCCAAATAAGGTTTATGAAAGTGCACAAGCGGCATTACAAGATATTGTCAAAGACGGTCAAACCTTGGCGGTCGGTGGTTTTGGTTTATGTGGTATCCCGGAAGCTTTAATTGCAGCGCTTAAAGATACGGGTGCCAAACAACTGACCTGTATTTCCAACAATGCCGGCGTCGATGGTTTTGGTTTGGGACTTTTATTAGAGACCAAACAAATTAAAAAAATGATTTCATCTTATGTCGGTGAAAACAAAGAATTTGAACGTCAATATTTGAGCGGCGAACTGGAAGTTGAACTAACACCGCAAGGTACTTTAGCTGAAAAACTTCGTGCCGGTGGTGCAGGTATTCCGGCCTTTTTCACTCAAACCGGTGTCGGCACTTTAATTGCCGAAGGCAAAGAAGTTCGTGAATTCGATGGCAAAGAATTCATTCTGGAAAATTCCTTAACTGCCGATATTGCCTTGATCAAAGCCTATAAAGCCGATAAAGCCGGCAATTTGATTTTCCGTAAAACCGCACAAAATTTTAATCCGGTCTGTGCTATGGCCGGCAAAATCAGCATTGCTGAAGTGGAAGAAATTGTAGAAATTGGTGATTTGGATCCCGATGAAATTCATCTTCCCGGCATTTATATCAACCGGATTGTTTTAAATCGTAATCCTGAAAAACGCATCGAACAAATGACATTAAAAACGGAGGCGGTATAAATGGCTTGGACGCGCAATGAAATGGCACAGCGTGCCGCTTTGGAACTGGAAGATGGTTTCTACGTTAATTTAGGCATCGGCTTGCCGACATTGGTCGCAAACTATATTCCTGAAAATATGGATGTCTGGTTACAGTCGGAAAATGGCCTACTCGGTATTGGTGAATTTCCAACTGAAGCAACGGTAGATGCCGACCTGATCAATGCCGGCAAACAAACGGTCACTGCGCGTAAAGGTGCGGCGTTTTTTTCCAGCGCGGAATCTTTTGCGATGATTCGTGGCGGTCATGTCAACATTGCCATTTTAGGTGCCATGGAAGTTTCCCAAACAGGTGATTTGGCCAACTGGATGATTCCGGGTAAAAAAGTCAAAGGTATGGGCGGTGCCATGGATCTAGTCGTAGGTGTACAAAAAGTAGTGGTGTTGATGGAACATTGCGCCAAAAATGGTACGCCAAAAATTGTGGATCAATGTGCCTTGCCACTGACGGGTAAAGGCGTGGTACACCGGATTATTAGTGACTTAGGTGTACTGGATATTACCGCTGACGGGGTCAAACTGGTTGAACTGGCAAAAGAGGTCAGCTTTGAAGATATTCAAAAAGTCACCGGTGTCAAACTGCTTCAATAATGCTGTGTTGCTGTGATCTTCTATTCCCGCTCTCCCCTTAAAGCTGACCAAAGTTTTAAGGGGAAATCATTTCTGGCATAGATTTTCCTGCTCTAAAAACAAGAGTTTCAACTATAAAAGGAAATTAAAAGTATGGATAACTCTCAAAACATCTTGCAACGGTTTGCCCTGAAAGTCAGTGACTGGTCAGAAAAATGGTTTCCCGATTCCTATATCTTTGCACTTTTAGGTGTGGTGATTGTCGCGATTGCGGCCATGGGGATCGGTGCGCCTGTGCAAGATGTAGCTATTTCATTCGGTAACGGTTTTTGGAGCCTGATTCCGTTTACCATGCAAATGTGTATGTTGATCGTGGTCGGTTATGTGGTGTCTGTCTCCAAACCTGTAGAACTGCTCATTCAAAAAATGGCGCAGATTCCAACTTCCGGTCGAAATGCCATTGTTATGGTCGCCACTGTCAGTTTATGTATTTCTTTAATTAACTGGGCTATGAGCACGGTGTTGACCGCTCTTTTGGTGATTGCCTTGGCAAAGCGCAAAGAACTGAATATGGATTATCGTGCGGCTGCCGCTGCTGCCATTATTGGCATGGGCGCGACCTGGGCACTCGGCATCAGCTCATCCGCTGCGCAATTACAAGCCAATAAAGCCAGTTTGCCTGAGCCAATTTATAACTTAACCGGCGTGATTCCTTTCACTGAAACCATCTTTTTGCCGCAGTCGATGATTATGACTGGCGTACTGATTGTTGTTTCGATCGCGATTGCCTTCTGGTCGGCGCCAAAAGGAAATAGCATTAAGACTCTGGATGATTTTCCCATTCAGTTTGAAGATGAAAAGAAAGAAGTTCAGACAAGTAAACGACCGGGAGACTGGCTGGAAAACTCTCCCATTTTAAGCATTCTCATCGTCGCGTTGGGTCTAATCTGGATGTTTAACGAATTTACCAAAAGCAATCCGATTATCGCGATCTCTAGTCTGAACACCTATAACTTTATCTTTTTAATGCTCGGAATTGCCTTGCATGGCACCCCCCGAAACTTCCTAAATGCCGTGTCCAAGGCCGTACCTGCGGTATCGGGTGTACTGATTCAATTTCCGTTGTATGGCAGTATTGCTTTTATTATGACCAGTGCGATGAATGCACAGGATTTGTCCCTGTCTCACTATATTGCGGAATTTTTTGTCTCGATTGCCTCTAAAGAAACTTTTGCCATTGTGATGGGGATCTATTCAGCCATTTTAGGATTCTTTATTCCCTCTGGTGGTGGAAAATGGATTATTGAAGCGCCGTATGTGATGCAGGCAGCGCATGATTTAAAAGTCCATCTGGGTTGGTCAGTGCAAATTTATAATGCCGCTGAAGCACTTCCGAACCTGATCAATCCGTTTTTTATGTTACCCATGCTGGGCATCTTAAAACTCAAAGCCAAAGATGTGATTGGCTTTACCGTGACCCAGCTGATTTTCCATGTTCCTCTGGTATTGTTTTTATTATGGATCTTGGGTCGAACCCTGACCTATATGCCCCCTACTTTTTAATCCTACAATATAGAAATCAAGGGCATGTCAACATGCCCTTTTGTATGACTCATTCGATTCAATCAATAGACCTGACTTTAAGAGATATCCCGTTGATAATGCCCTTCAAGGTTTCAGCCCTACTAGCTGTTCAGCACCTAGAACACTTAACAGGGTTTGCTCCACTTCTTGCGCCATGCCTTTTAAACTGCCACAAACATATATGGCGGCACCTGCTTCAACCCCACTTAAAAGCTGTGCCGATTTTTGCTGCAAGATATGCTGCACATAGATTTTTTCAGACTGATCACGGGAAAATGCATAGTCCACTTCAGGTAGAAAGCGTTGCGCTTGCCACAGTTGAATCTGCTCCTTATAAAGATGATCGAACTGCTGTTGTCGCTCAGCAAAAATCAGCCAGTTTTGGGGCTCATTCCATTGCTGCCTTTGCGACAAATGAGCGACCAAGCCTGCGATTCCTGTCCCATTGCCAATTAAAATTAACGGTTCCTGGGTGGGTTTTAAATAAAAGGCGGGCTGAGAACGAATTCTGGCGATTGAATATTCACGAATGGCCAACAGATCAAAACGCTGAATCCAATCATTAAAAGATTCATTCGGCAACTGTTCGGGTATTTGGCTTAAATTCTTAAACTGCAATGCCGCTAATAAATCTTGATTAACTATTTGTTGCTGTACCTGTAAAAAGGCTTGTATATCTTCAAGCAGATTGCCACATTGAACTTCTAGAATATCGCCAGATGACCGGGGTGTACTTTCAGCATAAGACAGTTGAATGTGATAAATCGGCTTGCCTTGGCTCCCTGTATTTAAGCACACCCGATTTTTTAACATAAAGGCACGCCAGTTTTGCGCTTGTTCAACAGGAGTGAATTGTTGCTGCGTGAGCTGTTCTAAACCTTGTGTCCAGCGCTTTAAATCTGCTTGCTTTAAATGGTCGACACAGACCATTTCAAATACAGCTTTCGCCTGATGCTGTTTTAGATGTTGATCTAAGGCTTGTCCAAAACGGCAAAAATGCGTATAGGGTTTATCACCCAAAGCTAAGATGGCATAAGACTGGTGGGAAAGATCTAAGGCGGGATGGCTAAAGGTGTTTTTTATAGCCATTCGTGCAGTATTTGTGTATAAAAAATCCCAGTGTGAAAACTGGGATTTTTTATAAACTCAATCTGTTATAGGACTGATTAAAATTTCTTTGTATAAGTTGTTAGCACGCGATTTTCTTGGAAAGAGTTGCCATGTTCAACATCATAATTGATATATAACCATTGGAATGCCAAGCCTTTTAATTTTGGATTTTGCGCTTCATAAGACAAAATAAAGTTAGTTTCTGATTCATGGTTATCACGACCTTGTGCATCTTTAAAACCTGTACCATATACATATTTAACCAATGTATTTAAACCAGGTACATAGTCTTTGAAATTATAGCCATATAACAAATGAACTGACTTCTCATCCTTTTTAAAGAATCCTGTCGTATTCCAGTTAATAAAATATAACTCTGGCAAGAAACCATCAGGTAAAGGATAACCGGTATCACCAAAAATTTGCTGATAGCCTAATCCCAACGTCTGATTTCCGACAGAAACTTTCTCTAGTAATCCTATATTGTGGTTGTCAATTTCCCCTGCTTTAGCATCACCTGAGTCTTGAGATCTAAAATATTTTAACCGTGTTTGGGATTTTAAATAATCATTTTTCCATGAATACTCTAAGCCAAGGTAGTGTTTGTCGTACAAATCCTCTAAATCACCATAGTAATATTCTGCTTTGACGTTTGGCGTAACATCATATTTTAAATCAACATAATTGAGTGCATCTGAATAATTCCTAACGCCATTTGTGGTCACTGAAAATTCATGAAACCCTTCTTCATAGCGCGGTGAAACCTGAGTAACACGGCCTAATTCAAGTGCAAGCTTATCGTTTACTTTGGACTTTATTTGTCCACCCCAATACGAACTGAGTAATTGGCGACTTCCATCGACAGAAGTAATCGGTAGGTCTAACCACAATTCACCAATTTTAAGTTCAGTGGTGTCATATTTGGCTTTGAACGTTCCACCATACTTAAAGAAGTTACGATCTTGCGTTTGAGTATTTTTGTTAAATGGCAGAATCGTATCATCAATATGACGATCACCACTTAAACGTACAGCATATTGCAGTGAAGCATCTAGACCAAGTTCAATCGGTTTGTCTGCAATAGTCAAAACAGTAGGAATATATTTAGATTGATAAAATCCTGAAATCCCTTGCGACCAACTTCCTGGATCTTTAAGGTTTTCATTATCAAAATTACGCTCAATAAAAGCATTCTTTAACACTAATTTAAATTGGTTTTCATTGCTTTCAGCATGGCCCACATTACACAGCGCCATATTTCCAATCATAATAGCCAAAAGAGGTTTTAATTTAAGATTCATAATATTCCCTTGAATTTAATCCTTATTTATTAATTTACTGACTAAAGGTTTTAAGCTTTAGTCAGTTTTCCATTAATTTAGTTCGCAACTTTTTTAACTAAAGTTTCTTGATTTAAATCTTTTTTGACTTTATGAGCTCCATCTACAGAAGCTTTCAAATTCACCAGATAAATAGCAATCGCTGCAATAATTCCTGGAATCGCTATGGCTAGGAAGTTCATTTGATGCGGTAATTCAAAGGTTAATAACGTACCGGTTAAGACTGGCCCAACAATAGCGCCAATTCGTCCAATTCCTGATGCCCATCCCATACCTGTCGAGCGAACTGCGGTTGGATAAAACTGTGCAACGAAGGTATAAAGTAGAATTTGTGAACCAATGGTTGCTGCACCAGCAATGGCAATCAGAACATAAAGAACCGCTTGTGGGCTATTAAAACCAAGCAAGATTAAAGCAATCGCACCGACAGTAAACATAGTGGTGAGCACGGGTTTTAAATGGAATTTATCTGCTAGAACTCCGCCACCAATTGCACCGATCATGCCGCCAATATTCAGGGCAAACAGGAACATGAGACTTGCACCCAATGAATAGCCGGCCTGAATCATCAATTTCGGTAACCAGCTGCCTAATGCATAGACCATGAGCAAGCACATAAAGAAGGCTGCCCAAAACATTAAGGTACTGAACATGCGGCCTTGCTGGAATAAAGCGCGTAATGGTGCTTCATCACCCACCGTAGGTTCATTCAAAATAAAGGTCGTTTGTGGGCCAATTTCTTGTTCAGGAGCAATTTTTTTCACAATTGCACGAGTCTGTTCTGTTTCACCTTTTTTGGTCAAGAACATCAATGATTCTGGTAAAAATTTCCAAATCAACGGTAAAGTAAACAAAGGAATACTGGCAAGATAGAACATGATTTTCCAGCCATAAGTGGGTACTAACCAAGCACCCAATAATGCTGAAGCCATACCACCAATGGCATAACCACTGAACATAATGGCAACCAATGTACTGCGAATACGTTTAGGGGCATATTCGGTCATCAGCGCAACCACGTTTGGCATGACACCGCCAATACCTAGTCCGGCCAAGAATCGTAAAATTCCAAACTCGGTCGGTGTCGTTGCGAATGCACCTAGAAATGTAAAGCCACTGAAAATGCTGATACAGATCATGATGGTCTTTTTACGACCCAGCTTGTCTGACAGCGTTCCGAAACTCATGGCACCAAACATCATGCCGAATAATGCGGTACTGGCGAGCAAACCTGCCTGTACTGTAGTGAGTGCCCATTCTTGCATTAAAATAGGTAAAACGACGCCATAAATGACCAAATCATAACCGTCAAAAATAATAATCATTAAACACCAAATCAGCACTCCCCAATGAAAAGGCGTAAATTTGGCTTCATCCACTAAAGTATTTATGTTCAATTTGTTGGTATTCACTTTGCGCTCCTGCATATGAATCTTTAGATTTGTAGCCACAATGCAGCAAAGTGATTTTATTGTCCAAAACCGATTGCATATATATTCATACCTTAAAAGTAAGACGAGCGATATTAAAAGCCAAAACAATACTTTATAGATATGCAGAAACTATATAAGGTTGATTATGATATTTAATTTTCTATTTCAAGCTTTGTTGTTTAAAAAAAAATGCCTGCTGATCAAATATAAAATACTGATCGGCAGGCATATTATTAAAAATAGTCGAGTAATTTTTAGGATAATAATTCTAATGATTATAGGAAAATTAGTTCTGATCTGTTAAATCACGGCACGGTCGTAACCAATCGCCTCTAAATCATAGACCTGATAAATACAGTCAAATAATGAACGGATATCATCACTTTCATCCATACTGCGAATCGCCAGAAATATCGGGCTAACTGCAGCATCATCCAGTATCGGAATATAGTGCAAGTGCGGTAACTGTATGGTTTTAGCGCTTTCCGGAACCACGCAAATCCCTTCACCTGCAGCAACCAGGCCTAAAGCCAGCTGAATTTCGCGAACTTCTTTTAGACTTTTTGGATCTAAGCTGTATTCGGAAAAAAGAGAGCGGACTTGGGTAGAAAAGTTAGGTTTGGGATGACTTGGATATAAAAACAGGTTCTCATCGACAATGTCTGTAAGAAAAACACCTTGCTTTTGCATGGCCAGTGGGTGACTTGAATGAACAGCCACCATGAGGGGCTCTTCGCGCAAAAGGATCCGTCTTACGGCAGGATCCGAAATGCGCAGTCGACCAAAGCCTACATCTATACGTCCCTCTTTAAGTGCTTGAATTTGATTTTTGGTGCTCATTTCAATCAGTTCAATTTTCAAATGCGGTTGTTGCTGACGAAATAAATACACGATTTTTGGCAATAGTCCGTACAATAAAGAACCAACAAAACCCATCGTAACAGTTTTTTCGACCATCCCCACCCGTTGGGTCATCGCCTTAATCTCTTCAGCATTAGACAAAAGTTTAACAGCATGCTGATAAAAAAATTGTCCTGCTTCAGTTGTCATTAAAGGTCGACTTCCACGCTCAAAAAGCTGAATACCGAGCTCTGCTTCTAGGTTTTGTATCTGACGGCTTAAAGGAGGCTGGGCAATAAACAGTTTTTCAGCCGCTTTGGTGAAGCTTTGTTCCTCAACTACGGCAACAAAGTATCGTAAATGTCTTAATTCCATAATTACCCATACCTTTAAAGCATATTAAAATGCAAATTTGATCTTAGACAGCATAACTTTATTCTTTTAAGGTATACCACATGAGATAGACAAAGCAAGATTGGGAAGCTTAAAGATGTACAAATCCATAGAAACATTGCTTGTTGAAATTCCAACCATCCGTCCGCATAAGATGGCGGTGGCAACCATGCAAACCCAAACATTAGTGTTGGTGAAAGTCACGACCGAAGACGGTTTTACCGGTTGGGGCGAAGCGACCACGATTGGCGGATTGGGATATGGGGATGAAAGTCCGGAAAGCGTTAAAACCAATATTGAAACTTATTTTGCCCCATTACTGAAATCACTTTCAGGTCTAAATGTCGCTCAAACCATTCAAATCCTAAAACGTCATATTAACGGTAACCGTTTTGCTAAATGCGCTATTCAAACTGCGCTCATGGATATTCAGGCACAACGTTTAGGTTTGCCGCTCAGTGAAATTTTAGGCGGTCGTCTACGTGACAGCGTGCCTGTACTTTGGGTATTGGCGTCAGGTGATACTGATAAAGACATTGCCGAAGCGAAAAAAATGATTGAGCTGAAACGTCACAACGTATTCAAACTCAAAATCGGTTCGCGTTCTGTTGACGCGGATGTCGAGCATGTTCTGACAATTAAAAAAGCCCTAGGTTCTGATATCTCGATCCGTGTCGATGTCAATCGTGCCTGGTCAGAACTGCAAGCGATTAAAGGTATTCAATTGTTACAAGATGGCGGTGTCGACCTGATTGAACAACCATGTGCCATTGAAAATCTGGATGCCATGCAGCGTTTAACCCGTCGTTTTGATATTGCCATTATGGCGGATGAATCGTTAAACGGTCCGCAGAGTGCCTATCAAATTGCCCGCAACAATGGTGCATCGGTATTTGCAGTCAAAGTTGCACAGTCAGGTGGTCTGATTGAAGGTTGTGAAGTTGGAAAAATTGCCAAACTTGCAGGCATTGATCTATATGGCGGCACCATGCTTGAAGGTCCAGTCGGTACGATTGCTTCAGCGCATGTGTTTTCAACTTTCGAAAACTTAGCCTATGGCACAGAGTTATTTGGTCCATTGCTACTGACTGAAGAAATTTTAAAAACACCTCTTCAATATCAAAACTTTGAGTTGGTTCTGCCAACTGTAGCAGGTTTAGGTATCGAACTGGATTTAGACAAAATTGACAACTTACGTCGTCAGTAATTGAAGGAATTAGATATGCTTTTCCAAGTACGTATGGATGTAAATATTCCGCTAGATATGCCGATTGATAAAGCCAGCGAAATTAAAGCAGTTGAAAAGGCTTATTCGCATGATTTACAGCGTCAAGGTAAATGGCGTCATATCTGGCGCATTACCGGTCAGTACTCAAACATCAGTATTTTTGATGTCGAGAGCAATGAAGAACTACACAATATTTTACAAGGTCTTCCGCTATATCCATATATGAATATTGAAGTCATGCCGCTGAACCGTCATCCTTCTTCTATTCATGAAGACGATCGCTAATTTTAATAATATGCAACATGGTGAGAGTTTATTCACCTTCTGTAGAAGCGCACCGCCCCTTAAAAGGCAATTGACAAGGATTGTGGCCAGCCAGCTTTAGCCAGCCAAAATAAATGCTAAAAAGCCTGCCACTCAAAAATGTATACATACTTCAGGAGCAATAGTATGAATCGCCAAGAAATTGATGCACTTGTAAAAAAAATGAATGTCGACACAGCGACAGGTCCTGTAGATGAACGTGTACAACAGGTTGTTGTACGTTTATTGGGTGATCTTTTCCAAGCGATCGAAGACCTTGATATTTCACAAACTGAATTGTGGAAAGGTCTTGAGTATCTTACTGATGCAGGTCAAGCCAATGAACTTGGTTTATTAGCGGCTGGTTTAGGCTTAGAGCATTATTTAGATTTACGTGCAGACGAAGCAGATGCCAAAGCAGGTATTACTGGTGGTACACCACGTACCATTGAAGGTCCTTTATATGTAGCTGGCGCACCTGAATCGGTAAGCTTTGCTCGTATGGATGACGGTTCTGAATCAGATAAAGTCGATACCTTAATCATTGAAGGTACGGTAACAGATACCCAAGGTAACCTTGTTGAAGGTGCTAAAGTTGAAATTTGGCATGCCAACAGCCTAGGTAACTACTCGTTCTTTGATAAAGCACAATCTGATTTTAACTTGCGTCGCAGCATCATTACAGCTGCCGATGGTCAATATACCGCATTAACTACCATGCCAGTAGGCTATGGATGCCCTCCTGAAGGCACGACTCAATTTGTTTTAGACAAACTTGGCCGTCATGGTAACCGCCCTTCTCACGTGCACTATTTCATCTCTGCACCAGGCTACCGTAAGTTGACCACCCAATTTAACATTGAAGGCGACAAATACCTTTGGGACGACTTTGCATTCGCAACTCGCGACGGTTTAGTTGCAACAGCTGTAGATGTAACAGACGAAACTGAAATTGCAAAACGTGGTCTGAATAAAGCATTCAAACACATTCAGTTCAATGTTGAACTTGTGAAAGAACAAGCAGCTGCACCTAACACTGAAATTGATCGTCGTCGCGCAAGCGCTTAATGACCTCATCATAAGGAGCCGAGATGTCAATTTAATGACATCTCGGCAACTTGCCTAAATTTGGAAAGTCGGAGAACGGACATGCCTCGTATTCCTGTAATTAACACCAGCCATCTTGATCGCATTGATGAATTACTGGTTGAAAATTATGAAACAGGTGAATTTAAGCTTCATCGTTCAGTATTCACAGATCAAGCCTTATTTGATTTAGAGATGAAATATATCTTTGAAGGCAATTGGGTTTACTTGGCACATGAGAGCCAAATTCCGAATAATAATGATTATTACACGACCTATATGGGTCGCCAACCGATCATCATCGCACGTAACCGTGCTGGTGAACTCAATGCAATGATCAATGCCTGTTCACACCGTGGCGCACAACTTTGTCGTCATAAGAAAGGCAACAAGGCAACTTATACTTGCCCATTCCACGGTTGGACATTTAACAACTCGGGTAAATTGTTAAAAGTAAAAGATCCTGCTGATGCAGGCTATTCTGATTGCTTTAACAAAGAAGGTTCTCACGATCTTAAGAAAGTGGCCCGTTTTGAAAACTATAAAGGTTTTTTGTTTGGCAGCTTAAACCCAGATGTTCAACCCTTAGAAGAATATCTTGGCGAAGCAACCAAAATTATGGATATGATTGTTGATCAGTCTGATCAAGGTCTTGAAGTTTTACGTGGTGCGTCTACTTATACCTATGAAGGTAACTGGAAGCTCACTGCCGAAAATGGTGCCGATGGTTACCACGTTTCTGCCGTTCACTGGAACTATGCAGCGACAACTCAACAGCGTAAAGAAAAAGAAGCTGGTGATAATGTCCGTGCAATGAGTGCCGGCGCTTGGGGCAAACAAGGTGGTGGTTCTTACGGCTTTGACAATGGTCACATGCTGCTTTGGACACAATGGGGCAATCCTGAAGACCGTCCAAACTTCCCGAAAGCAGAGGAATATACCGAGAAATTCGGTGCTGCCATGGCGAAATGGATGATCGAGCGCTCTCGTAACCTGTGTATTTATCCAAACGTCTATTTCATGGATCAGTTCGGTTCACAAATTCGTGTACTTCGTCCTTTATCTCCCTCTAGGACTGAAGTCACCATTTACTGTATCGCACCTGTGGGTGAAGACAAAGAAGCGCGTACACGCCGTATTCGCCAATATGAAGACTTCTTCAATGCTTCAGGTATGGCAACTCCTGATGACTTAGAAGAATTCCGTGCATGCCAAGCTGGCTATGCAGGTATTGCGCTTGAATGGAATGATATGAGCCGCGGTTCGAAACATTGGATTCAAGGTCCAGATGATGCAGCCAATGAAATTGGTTTAAAACCAAAACTTTCAGGCATTAAAACTGAAGATGAAGGTTTATACCTGGCTCAGCATGAACACTGGTTACATTTGATGAAAGACGCGATTACTTCTGAAAAAGAACTTGCTGCAACTGAAGGAGAAAACGCATGAGCGCGATGACTTTAGAAAATATTGCTCAATTCCTCTACAAAGAAGCGCGCTTTCTGGATGATGAACAATGGGATGACTGGTTACAGTGTTATGCCCCATCAGCAGAATTCTGGATGCCGTCTTGGGATGATGATGATAAACTGACTTCAGACCCTGAGTCTGAAATTTCCCTGATTTATTATCCTGACCGTCAAGGTTTAGAAGATCGTGTATTCCGGATCAAGACTGAACGTTCTTCTGCAACCATGCCCGATACCCGTACCAGCCACAACATTTGTAACATTGAAATTGTTGAGCAAAACGGTGATCAAGTGACTGTACGTTTTAACTGGAATACTCTAAGTTTCCGTTATAAAACCAATTACAGCTACTTCGGCATGTCACGTTATGTGATTGATTGCTCAAGCGAGCAGTTCAAAATCTTAAACAAATACGTGGTGCTGAAAAACGATTATATCAATCAAGTCATTGATATTTACCACCTCTAAAAACCTGCAACATGCCTTCAGCTAAATGGAATATTGGCTGAAGGTTATCAACCGTTTTAAATATTTATAGGATTCTAGCCATGTCAAACCTAAATGTTGCACTTCAATTTGAAGATGGCGTTACACGTTTTATTAATGTCGTTCAAGGCGAAACCTTGTCTGATGCTGCATACCGTCAAAAGATTAATATCCCTTTGGACTGTCGTGATGGTGCTTGCGGAACGTGTCGTGCGTTTTGTGAATCAGGTTCGTTTGACATGCCTGAAGAAACTTATATTGAAGATGCGTTAACGCCTGAAGAAGCCGCTGAAGGTTATATCTTGGCATGCCAATGCCGCCCGACTTCTGATGCAGTATTCCAAATTCAGGCATCATCTGAAGTATGTAAAACAGAAATCCACCAGTTCCAAGGTACGCTTGAGCGTGTTGAAAAATTATCAGACTCAACCATCACTTTTGATATTCAGCTAGATGAAGGTCAACCTGACATTCACTTCCTCGCAGGTCAATATGTGAATGTAGGACTGCCGAATACTGACGAAACGCGTTCTTATTCTTTCAGTTCTAAACCGGGTAACCGTTTAACAAGTTTTGTCGTACGTAACGTGCCGAATGGCAAAATGAGCGAATTTTTAAGTGCCACTGCCCAAACCGGTGACAAAATGACTTTCGCCGGTCCATTTGGCAGTTTTTACTTACGCCCTGTGATCCGTCCTGTACTTATGTTGGCAGGTGGAACAGGTATTGCACCGTTTATGTCAATGCTGCAAGTGTTAGAAGAAAAAGGTTCAGAACACCCTGTACGTTTAGTGTTTGGTGTAACCAATGACTTTGACTTGGTGGCAATTGAAAAACTGAATGAACTTCAAGAAAAATTCCCTTGGTTTGAATATCGCACAGTCATTGCCAACCCAGAATCTGCGCATGAACGTAAAGGTTATGTAACGAGTCATATTGAAAATGACTGGTTAAATGCAGGTGATGTCGATATCTATCTGTGTGGTCCTGTCATGATGGTGGAAGCTGTTCGTGGCTGGTTAGAGGCGGAAGGTGTTAAACCTGCAAGCTTCTTATTTGAAAAATTCTCTGCAAACTAATTCGGGAATCCATCAAATGTCTGATCGTCAAAGATTTCAAAATAAAGTCGTGATTGTAACCGGTGCCGCTCAAGGCATTGGTCGCGGTGTTGCCCTACAGGTGGCATCGGAAGGTGCACAAGTGGTCATGGCAGACCTTTCTCCTTATGTGGAAGAAGTTTTAGCTGAAATTCAAGCTGCCGGTGGTGATGCTGTGACCATCAATGCAAACCTAGAAACCTTTGCAGGTGCACAATCGGTTGTTGAAAAAGCATTAGCGACTTATGGTCGTATCGATGCCCTGATTAACAATGTCGGTGGCGCAATCTGGATGAAGCCTTTCCAAGAGTTTTCTGAACAAGAAATTCTTAAGGAAGTGAATCGTTCATTGTTCCCGACGATGTGGTGTTGCCGTGCAGTTTTACCTGAAATGATTAAAAATCAGAAAGGTACAATTGTAAATGTGTCATCTATTGCCACCCGTGGTATTAACCGTGTGCCTTACTCTGCTTCTAAAGGCGGCGTAAATGGTTTAACCGCTGCTCTTGCGTTTGAGCATGCCAAAGATGGCATCCGTGTTAATGCAGTGGCTACAGGTGGAACCGAAGCTCCGCCACGTAAAGTGCCGCGCAATGCCAATCCATTAACCGAATCTGAACAAGCCTGGATGCAAGAAGTGGTTGATCAAACCATTGATCGTACTTTCTTGGGTCGCTACGGCACCATTCAAGAGCAAGTCAATGCAATCGTATTTCTGGCTTCAGATGAATCTTCATATATGACAGGAACTGTGGTTCCTGTAGGTGGTGGCGATCAGGGTTAAACCTGATCTCATCAAAATTCAACAGGATCATTGAAATCTACGCATGGAGGCAATAGCCCAATGGCATCCCTGTTTAAAACTTTAAAAGATGATTGGTCACTTTCAGCAACAGTCGCAGGATTTCTGGCTGTGCTGATTTCCTATTCAGGCCCACTCATCATCTTCTTTCAGGCTGCACAAAAAGCCAATGTTCCCTCCGAGATGATGATCTCGTGGATCTGGGGTATTTCCATCGGTGCTGCAGTTGCCGGTATTTTTTTATCCATCAAATACAAAGTACCTGTAATTACCGCATGGTCTGCGCCCGGAACCGCCTTGTTGGTGACCCTTTTTCCCGGTTTAAGTTTAAATGAAGCCATAGCAGCCTACATTACGGCTGCTTTAGTGATTTTATTCATTGGCTTAAGTGGTTACTTCGACAAATTACTGCACTGGATTCCGCAATCTATTGCGGCCGCGATGATGGCGGGAATTTTATTTCAGTTTGGTTTGGGACTCTTTACAGCCACAGACACTATGCCGTGGATTGTCTTTAGCATGCTGCTGGTGTTTTTAGTCTCTAAACGGATTTCAC
Source organism: Acinetobacter sp. ANC 4779 (assembly GCF_004331055.1). Classification (NCBI taxonomy): domain Bacteria; kingdom Pseudomonadati; phylum Pseudomonadota; class Gammaproteobacteria; order Moraxellales; family Moraxellaceae; genus Acinetobacter; species Acinetobacter sp. ANC 4779. The sequence continues at coordinate 93,863 of NZ_SJNU01000005.1, read as the reverse complement.
CGCGTTATAGCATGCTTTGGGTCTTGATCACGGGTGTCATTTTAAGTCTGGTACTGGGCAAAATGAATCCGGTTGAAATGAGCTTTAGCTTGGCCATTCCACAATTTATTGCGCCTGAATGGACCCTGAATGGCATGCTGAATTTTGCCATTCCCTTAATTTTGGTCAGCTTGTCTGGACAGTTTTTACCGGGTATGGCTATTATGAAACTTAGCGGTTATGACACCCCGGCCAAACCCATCATTACGGCTACCAGTATCGCTTCATTAGCGGTGGCCTGCGTAGGAGGAATCACCATTGTCTTGGCCTCTATTACTGCAGCCTTGTGTATGGGTAAAGATGCGCATGAACTGAAAGAAAAACGCTATATTGCCGGGATTGCCAACGGCATTTTTTACATTTTAGGCGGTTTATTTGCCGGCAGTATTGTCATGTTGTTCAGCTTACTGCCTAAAGAACTGGTCGCCGCATTGGCAGGCTTGGCTTTGCTGGGTGCAATTGGTATAAATATTACAACCGCCATGAAAGATGAACATCAGCGAGATGCCGCACTAATCACATTTTTAGCTACAGCTTCAGGCATGCATTTTTTAGGACTCAGTTCCGTATTCTGGGGAATTTGTATTGGCTTAATTGCCCATGTCATGCTGAGTAAAAAAGCAGATACCCCACCTCCTCATTCAATGTCTAATCAAGAAACGCCATTATTGCGTCAGGAAAAACTATGATTGATAAAAGTACAGCGTCTCTCACTGAAGCGCTCTCCCACATTAAAGATGGTGCCACCATCATGATTGGCGGTTTTGGTACAGCTGGACAACCGGCAGAACTGATTGATGGTTTAATCGAACTTGGTGTAAAAGACCTGGTCATTGTCAATAACAATGCCGGCAATGGCGACTATGGTTTGGCCAAACTGTTAAAAACCGGTGCAGTACGCAAGATTATCTGTTCTTTCCCGCGCCAGTCCGACTCTTATGTATTCGATGAAATCTACCGTGCCGGCAAAATTGAACTGGAACTGGTACCGCAAGGCAATCTGGCCTGCCGTATTCAGGCGGCCGGAATGGGCCTCGGTCCAATTTACACGCCGACTGGTTTTGGTACCTTGTTGGCGGAAGGCAAACCGACCCTGAACTATGAAGGCAAAGACTTTGTGCTGGAAAACCCGATCAAGGCCGATTTTGCCTTGATTAAAGCGCATAAAGGCGACCGCTGGGGCAACCTAGTCTACAACAAGTCGGCACGCAACTTTGGCCCGATCATGGCGATGGCCGCCGATGTCACCATTGTCCAGGTATCTGAAGTGGTTGAACTGGGCGCGCTCAATCCTGAACATATCATCACCCCGGGAATTTTTGTACAGCATGTGGTGGCGGTCACTCCGTCTGTCCTAGGCAAAGATCAATAACGAATAAGGAAAATATGATGAGCTACACTAAACTTAGTCGTGATCAAATTGCAGAACGTGTTGCACAAGACATTCCCGATGGTGCTTATGTCAATTTGGGCATTGGCTTGCCGACCAAGATTTCCAATTACTTACCAAAAGACAAAGATGTGTTTCTACATTCTGAAAATGGTCTTTTGGCTTTCGGTCCACCACCGGCTGCTGGCGAAGAAGACCCGGAACTGATCAATGCCGGTAAAGAGTTTGTGACTTTATTACAGGGTGGCGCGTATTTCCATCATGGCGACTCGTTCGCGATGATGCGTGGCGGTCACCTGGATATTGCGGTACTGGGTGCTTTCCAGATTGCTGAAAATGGCGATCTGGCCAACTGGCATACCGGAGCACCGAATGCGATTCCTGCTGTGGGCGGTGCCATGGACCTGGCGGTGGGTGCGAAAAAAGTCTTTATCACCACTGATCATGTGACTAAAAAAGGCGAACCGAAAATTGTCGCGGAACTCAGCTACCCAGCAACCGGCCTGAAATGTGTCGATCGCATTTATACCGATTTATGCGTGATTGACGTGACCAGCGACGGCATGAAAGTAATTGAGAAAGTTGAAGGTTTAACTTTTGATGAATTGCAGGCTTTGACCGGTGCAAAGCTGATTGATGCGACACAGGGTTAATACGCTTTAACAAAATTTTAAATCTGCCCTTTAATTCCCCTGAGCGAGACTTAAGCAGTGCTTTAAGTCGCTACGCAACCAAGGGACGACTTTATACTCAAGCTCAAATCATTTTGAAGCCCGGTAAGTCGCCCTTGTTTCAGGAGGGATTAAAGGAGCTAAAAGGATTAAATAATGAAAAACGCCTATATTATCGATGCCATTCGTACGCCATTCGGTCGTTATGCCGGTGGTCTGGCACCTGTTCGTGCCGATGACCTCGGTGCACTGCCTATCAAAGCCTTAATGGAACGCAATCCATCGGTTGACTTTGCAAAAGTGGATGACGTGATTTATGGCTGTGCCAACCAGGCCGGTGAAGACAACCGTAATGTCGGTCGTATGTCGGCCCTTCTTGCCGGTCTGCCGTATCAGGTGCCTGCAACCACGGTAAATCGTCTATGCGGTTCATCGATGGATGCTGTAGCGATGGCTGCACGTGCCATTAAAGCTGGTGAAGCAGAGCTGATTATTGCCGGTGGTGTAGAATCCATGTCACGCGCACCTCTGGTGATGGGTAAATCTGAAGGTGCTTATGGCCGCAGCCAGAAACTTGAAGACACCACCATGGGCTGGCGTTTTATCAATCCGAAGCTGAAAGAAATGTATGGCGTAGAAACCATGCCGCAAACCGCGGAAAACGTGGCTGAGCAGTTCAACATCAACCGTGCCGATCAAGACCAGTTTGCGCTAGAAAGCCAAAAGCGTACTGCAGCAGCACAAGCGCGTGGTTTCTTTGACCAGGAAATGATTCCGGTCAGCATTCCACAGCGTAAAGGCGATGCAGTTGTTGTTGCAAAAGATGAACATCCTCGTGCATCGACTACCCTTGAAGCGCTCACCAAGCTAAAACCGGTGGTGAAAGCCGATGGTACCGTGACTGCCGGGAATGCGTCAGGCATTAACGATGGTGCAGCAGCCCTGCTGATTGCTTCCGATGATGCTGTAGCACAGTATGGCTTAAAACCACGCGCCAAGATTATTGGCGCAACTGTGGTCGGTGTTGAACCCCGTATCATGGGCTTTGGTCCTGCGCCTGCAATTAAAAAGCTCTTGGCTCAAACAGGTTTAACCCTTGAGCAGATGGATGTGATCGAGCTGAATGAAGCTTTTGCAGCACAAGCCTTGGCGGTGACACGTGATTTAGGTTTGGAAGACGGCTCAGAGAAAGTCAATCCGAATGGTGGCGCGATTGCGATTGGTCATCCACTCGGTGCATCTGGAGCACGTCTGATTACCACGGCACTGAATCAACTTGAAGCAACAGGTGGCACCTACGCGCTGTGTTCAATGTGTATTGGTGTCGGTCAAGGCATCGCACTCATTATTCAACGCGTTTAATCCTCAGTATAGTCCCCCTTCTTGCATTTCGGCTTACAGCCTTGCTAGGGGGATTTAGGGGATATATATAATAAAGGAATAGATTTTCATGCCAACTTTTAACTCTAATGGTGCTCAAATCAATTACCAAACCTTTGGTAATGTCACTAAACCGGCAATCATCTTTTCAAATTCGCTCGGAACGAATTATGGAATGTGGCAACCTCAGATTAATCATTTTCAAAATGATTTTTTTGTGATCTGTTATGACACACGTGGTCATGGTGCTTCTTCTGCTCCAAAAGGTCCATATACGCTTGAGCAATTAGGTCAAGATGTCGTGAATCTGCTTGACCATCTTGATATTGAAAAAGCTGTTTTTTGCGGTATTTCGATGGGTGGCTTAACCGGACAATGGCTTGCTATTCACAAGGCCAAGCATTTTAACAAAGTTATTGTCTGTAATACTGCAGCGAAAATTGGTCAGGAACAAGCCTGGAATGAGCGTGCAGCACTGGTACGTGAACAAGGTTTACAGCCGATCGCTTCAACTGCAGCCGGGCGCTGGTTTACGGAAAAATTTATTCAAGACAATGCAGCAGAAGTTGAAAAGTTGCAAAATGGTCTGGCAGCTGGCAGTGCTGAAGGTTATGCAAGTTGTTGTGAAGCTTTGGCAAAAGCAGATTTACGCAAACAACTTAAAGACATTGCGGTGCCAGTATTGGTTGTAGCAGGTCAGCAAGATCCCGTGACCACAGTGGCTGATGGCCAATTTATGGTTAATCAGATTAAAAATAGTGCTTTATTTGAAATTAATGCCTCGCATATTTCAAATATTGAATGTCCGGATGAGTTTAATCAGGCGGTTCAACAGTTTATTGCTTGATAGAAAAACAACACAATGAGCCCTCACAACTTTGTGGGGGTTTTTGTTTGATAGCTGCTTAAAAGTAAAATTAAAGTGTGATGTAAAACTTATAAAACCTGAATAATTTATGATAAGTTTATCTAAACCAAAGACAGCGAAGCGATAGAAATGCCAAAAATCGTGATTTTTTCCGGTGCAGGAATGAGTGCAGAAAGTGGAATTAATACCTTTCGTGACCATGATGGACTTTGGGAAAATTACAAGGTTGAAGATGTCGCGACACCCCAGGCATGGCAAAAAAATCCAGAATTGGTGCAACGCTTTTATAATGCACTGCGCAAAAGTGTTCTGGAAGCACAGCCAAATTTAGCACATCAACTCATTGCCAAAATTCAGGACTTTGCAGCATGTGATGTCATTACCCAAAATATAGATGACTTGCATGAACGCGCTGGAAGCCGGCATGTTTTACATTTACATGGCAATATTCGCTTGGCCAAAAGCTCTGCCCCGGGTGCCGAGTATTCGGAGACTTTCTATCCAGTTCAAGGCTGGGAATTAAATCTGGAATGCGACAAATGTCCGCAGGGCTATCCGCTGCGTCCGCATGTGGTCTGGTTTGGCGAAGCCGTCCCTGCTTATGAGCAAGCCATGCAACTGGTTCAAGATGCCGATATTTTTATCGTCATTGGATCCAGTTTGGTGGTTTACCCTGTTGCCGGCCTGATTCATGAAATACCTGAAACATGTGAAGCCTATTATATTGACCCTAAAGCCAATCACCTTCGTGTACCCAAGCAATATCATTTAATCCCCGAAACCGCGACTCAAGGTATGCAGATGCTATTTACCCAACTTAAAGAACGATTTTCAAATAACAGTTAAAACAAGAAATATTTTCTATTCATCTTACCGGGCATATTCAGACGAGATATAATTCAGCTCATTCAAACCAAATGTCAGATGAAAATGTTTCAAGGGAAAAAGTTAATTTGTTTTGATTTAGATGGCACCCTGATTGATTCCGTGGGAATCTGGAATCAAGTCGATGCCGCCCTGATTCAGCAGTTATCCAATATTGAAGTGGATCTGAAAACTATTCAGCAGCAGCGGGATATCCAGCTGAAAATTTTCAGACAATCTGCTGATCCATATTTGGAATATTGCGGTTATCTGAACGAATTTTATGCTTTTGGATTAACCAAAGCACAAGTCAAATCACGACGTTATAGCATTTCACATTATTTTCTGGATCATGTCGTCCCCCTTAAACCACAAGCCAACCTATTGATTCATACGCTTAAACAACGAGAAATTAAATTAGCGATAACCACCACCACCAGTTTATCCAATATTCAGCGTTATCAAGACAACAACACCCTTATTAATAGCAAAATTGATTTCACGAACGATTTTTCACTGATCTTAACCCGAGAAAATGTCGAAAACATCAAGCCACATCCTGAAGTCTATTTAACCGCACTTCAGCATTTTGGCTTTAAAGCGGAAGAATGTTTAATTATTGAAGACTCACTCATTGGTGTCGAGGCAGCGAAACAAGCCGGTATTGAGGTTATCGCCATTTATGACCAACATTCGGCACATGAGTTAGAGGAAATTAAAGCTCAGGCAAATTATTTTGTGCAGGATTATGCCGAGTTATTAAATTCTCTTAACGGGATAGAAAAGATGCCGTGACTGAACTAAATCATGGTATGTGATTCAATTATTTTACTTTTTATAAAGTGAGTTTGAATCTACCAGAGTTCCGGTTGTCTCATTAATCACACCGTTATTTGCATTCACCTCAAGTAATCCATTCTTGCTGAAGGAGGCAGGAATAGGATTTTCCTTTTCAGTTTTACTGGTGGCTTTGTCTTTTAAGATATTGGTAATTAAATAATTATCACCATTTTTACTCATCACCAGTGAATTTTCAAGTTTTTGGATTTTCTAAGGTGTTTTTGAAGTGCCCTGATCATCTAGTGCTTTGGATCAATATCAATAATGACCCGCTCCTCCATTTCAGTAAAAAAGTAGGCCCAGTAACCGCATGAACCGGTTGAAATAACGATCTTTAGTGAGGGAGAATGCTGCGATAACAGCCATATTAGTACGCAGTAAATTAATGATGACGAGTATTATTTTCCAGTTCAGATAGTAGAAACAACAAACACCATGCTCCTAGCGCACTAGAATGATGGTGTTTGTTGGACTTACTGATGGATTCATTGAACCAGTTTAAATTAACTCGACCGCAATAGCAGTCGCTTCACCACCACCAATACATAATGCTGCAATGCCTTTCTTGCCGCCAGTACGTTGCAGTGCATGAATCAAGGTCACAATAATACGTGAACCTGATGAACCTAGGGGATGTCCAAGGGCACACGCACCACCGTTCACATTGACTTTGGCTTCATCTAAATTAAAAGCATCCATGGCTGCCATAGTCACCATCGCAAAGGCTTCATTAATTTCCCAAAGATCAACCTCAGCAGCCGTCCAGCCAGTTTGCTTCAAGACTTTCTCGATTGCACCCACGGGAGCAATACTAAATTCAGAAGGATGCTGTGAATGGCCTGCATAGGCGATAACTTTAGCCACAGGTTCAAGTCCACGTTCAGCTGCAATTTCTTCTGAAGTAATCACCAGTGCAGATGCACCATCGCTGATTGAACTGGCATTTGCTGCTGTAATGGTTCCATCTTTTTTAAATGCTGGACGTAAAGTTGGAATCTTGTCAGCTTTGGCATTGAGTGGTTGCTCATCTTGCTCAACAATCACCTCGCCTTTACGGCCAGATACGGTTACAGGTGCAATTTCAGCCTTGAAATAACCATTATGAATTGCCGTCACCGCTTTATTTAAAGAGCTGATTGCAAAAGCATCTTGCTGTTCACGGGTATAACCTTTTTTATCGGCCATCTCTTGGGCAAGTATGCCCATGGACAAACTGGTTTCCGCATCTTCTAGACCTTCCTGAAACATGTGATCTGTGGTTTTACCATGTCCCATACGGTAACCGGCACGTGCTTTTTCAAGTAAATATGGCGCATTGCTCATCGATTCCATACCACCGGCAACCACAATTTGTGCAGAACCGGCTTTAACAGCATCTGCAGCCTGCATCACCGCTTTCATACCCGAACCACAAATCTTATTGATGGTGGTTGCACCGGTAGAATCAGGCAAACCTGCCTGGCGCATCGCCTGACGTGCTGGCCCTTGCTTTAAACCTGCAGGTAACACACAACCAAAAATCACTTCATCAATATCAGTCGGCTGTAAGCCTGAACGTGCAACTGCTTCTTTAATGGCCACTGCACCTAAATCGGGTGCTGTACATGCTGAAAGCGAGCCTTGAAAACCACCCATCGCTGTACGTACAGCATTCACAATAACAATCATTCTTTTCCATCCTCATTTATAGATTTTGTTCACTTACATGAACAGAATACTCTACCCATGTCATTTCCTTTTGAAGTAAAGCACTGGTCTTAGACTTAAGATTGAGCCGTAAAGTAATCTTCTGGCAACTGCATCATTAAGCTTGAACCGGCTTTAATTTGTGCAATACGAGCAGTCATGCCGGGTAATACTTTCTCTGCAAAATACTGCGCCAAAATAACTTTGTTTTGATAGAACGCTTCGGTTTTAGCTTGAGCCACTTGTGCGATTCTAGCAAACATATAACTAAAGCTCAGCAAGCCCACTGCATGCAAGTAATCTACCGCAACACCGTTGGCAAAATCCGGCGCGCCTTTCGCCTGTTGCAAAATAAACTGGGTGATGGCTTCTACTTCATTACACGCATTTAAAGTTGCAGCTTTAATGGCAAGTGAATCCTCTAATGTAGCGACAAATTCACGAATTTCAGTGATATATTCCGCCATATTTGCACCATTGTTGCGAATGGTTTTACGCCCGATTAAATCCTGAGCTTGTACGCCATTGGTACCTTCATATATTTGTGAGATCCGCAGATCACGCACGCATTGTTCCATGCCCCATTCCCGGATATATCCATGACCACCAAACACCATTTGGGCATCCAGCACCGCATTCAATGCCGTATCGGTTAAATAGGCTTTGGCGATTGGCGTCAACAATGCTACACGGTCATTGGCTTTTTTCACCGCTTCCGCATCGCTAGAGAATTTGGTGATATCCAGTTGCTGACCGACATACACCGCAAATGCACGCGATGCTTCATTGTTGGCGCGAGCGTTAAGGAGCATACGGCGTACATCACCGTGGACCAAAATCGAATCGGCTGGCTTTTCTGGAGATTTTACCCCAGTGGCACTGCGACCTTGCAAACGGTCTGTGGCGTATTGCGCTGCATTTTGATAGGCAAACTCAGATGCGCCCAGTCCTTGAATGCCCATCGACAGGCGTTCATAGTTCATCATCACAAACATCGCCGCCAGACCTTCGTTTTCCTTACCCACCAGGAAACCTTTAGCGCCATCAAAGTTCAACACACAAGTTGCAGAACCTTTAATGCCCATCTTGTGTTCAATAGAACCGGCACCCATGCTATTACGTTCGTCCAATGAACCATCTTGATTGATCAGGAATTTTGGCACGATAAATAAGGAAATACCGCGTGAACCTGCAGGTGCGTCCGGTGTTTTTGCCAACACCAAGTGAATAATGTTTTCTGACAGGTCATGTTCACCGCTGGTAATAAAAATTTTGGTTCCGCTAATGTCATAAGAACCGTCATCATTGCGTTCCGCTTTGGTTTTAATAATGCCTAAATCGGTTCCTGCATGCGGTTCAGTCAGACACATGGTACCGGACCATTCACCCGTGTAAATTTTAGGTAAATAGGTTTGCTTCTGCTCTTGAGAGGCATAGTTGTTCAATGCCATACCTGCGCCTACGGAAAGTAACGGGTAAAGCATAAACGAGGGATTGGTTGCCCAAATCATTTCATCCGCAAGAACAGTCAGCATTTTTGGCATGCCTTGACCGCCCCATTCTTCTTCTGCGCCCAAGCCAATCCAGCCACCTTCTGCGTATTGCTTGAATGCTTCTTTAAAACCTTGAGGCGTGGTGACTACACCATTGCTAAATTGAGCACCACCTTCTTCATCACTTGAGCGGTTTAAATCCAGAATGACATTTTTAGAAAATTTCGCCATTTCTTCTAAAATGGCATTGGCCGTTGCCATGTCAATGTGGGCTAAGTCATCATTACCCTGCCAAAAATCTTCAGCCTTAAATACGTCATTTAAAATAAAATCCATGTCTTTAAGAGGTGCGTTATAAATAGGCATATTGCTTTCCTTGGGTGAAGACTTCGCATTAAACCGTGAAGTGCTTTTTTAAGTTGTAAGAACCTAAACTGAAATAAATAGCTGTATTTCAACCGCCATCTATTTAAATAGAGTTTGGGCGTTTAAACCGGTTTTCAATTACCCTCAGGAGAAATGGAATTGAACTCAGAACCGCGTTTGAAAGATTTTCTAAAAGGATTTAAGCATCAAAATGTGTTCATCCGATGTTCACTTGAATGCTTGCGAAATAAAACCTCTTTTCTGTAATTTACTTTGACTTAAAGGATCCATCTTGAAACCTCATCTTTAAATGACCGGTTGAAATACTGTCTGATCAGAACATTATTCTGTTTGCGTTTATTCAGTAAATTCACTTTTACAGCCAAATGACAATAAAATAATTATTCTCCAATTGGAATTTTATTGTCGATTATTGACCTCGCAGGTTCTCATTTATTGACTTTTAATTTTCGCTATGCAATTGAGCGTTATAAAATTAAAAATGGGGTTAAATATAAATATAAATATCTATTTTAACTGTTAATTTTTACCCCTACCCGACAATGGTGGAATGGTCATCAGGATTTTATCGGTATATGTTGAAGACGCTTTTTTTAATGTCTGCTTGGAACGATTGCCATGAATACAGTACGCCAACAAAATTTTCTATTACGCAAAGAGAAAATTTTAGCCATGGCGGAAACGCTGTTGCTGGATAACAATCAGGATATTACCCTTGGAGAATTGGCCTCTGAACTGGATATTGCCAAAGGCACTATTTATAAGCATTTTACAAGCAAGAATCAGCTGTATTTAGAACTGATTATTTTAAATGAAAAAAGACTGTTGGAAATTTCAAAGAAATATAAAAATAATATTAAAACCTATGTTTCGCAGTACATGCTTTACAACATGTTAAATTCTAACAGGACTATTTTATTACATGTGATTGAAGACCGATTAACCAACAATGAAAGAAAATTAAAAGAATTATTTGAAGAATTATATCAGGTACGTGAAGAGCGGATTATTGAAATCAAGGACATGACCGACCAATATTTAAAATCTTTAGATAGCGCCATGTCGATTCGGGATTATTTATCTTATATCTGGACGGTAACTTATGGTGCATCATTACTCCTCAATTCAACCCATTATCAAAAGTCCATTGGTTCACGTGAACGTTTAATCAAGCTGTATATTAATCAGGCGCTGATGACACCTGATAAAATCTCTTCAGTGCATTAATCATCATCCATGATTGAGTTTCTGGTTGCTATTATGGATGAATAATCCCATGAGCTGAACCATCTAATTCATTCATATGACTGAATAATTCATGGCACATCTGACGTAGCCATTGATGGCTGGTTTTATGATGACAGGACATGTGCCAATATTGTTTTACCGCATAGCTTGGAAAGGTAATGGGCGCTTCTAAAATTTGTAAATTGCCGCGCGACAATAACACTTTACTTAAATAATAAGGCACCGTCGCAATCGCATCAGTTTCCTGAACCACCAACCCCACGCCTAAATAACTCGGCAGACGCATCAGGATATTACGTTTTAATTCTAAATTTAATAACTCGTTTTCAATATGGTAGTGCCCCATTCCCGCATCAATATCAATATGCGATTCACTGATATATTGTTCAGTCGTTAAACTGTTTCCACTCAGCCTTGGATGATCCTTAGAAGCAATCACCACATAATATTGTTCAAATAATTTTTGCTGATAAAAACCATTTTCCAGATTCGGTAAAAAACCAATCGCCAAATCAATTTCACCATTGGCCATTTGATAACTGGTTTCAGAGGTAATCGCACGGACATTTAAACGAATGTTGGACGCATGTTGTTTTAAATACTGGGATATTTTAGGCAATAACACCAAATGCGACACATCGGTCATGGCAATGGTAAATTTTTGCTGCGAGGTGGACTGGTCAAAATTAATGGTGAAATTATTAATAATCTCGACTTTACTGAGTGCCTCACTGACCAATGGGAAAAGCTGTTTAGACAGTTCAGTCGGCACCATTTCATTGCCGATTCTTAAAAAAAGCGGATCATTATAATGTTGACGAATCTTATTTAGGATATTACTGACCGTCGGTTGGCTCATCGACAGATTTTCTGCTGCAACCGAAACACTTTTATATTTATAGATATAAAGAAAAACACTGAGTAATTTACAGTCAAGCTCAAACACGAATCGAAATCCCTAATCTTCTATTGTATAAAACTGCTCTATCATCTGCTTTTTTTGACATATTTCCAATGTTGATTTATACCGAATATGGCCTGGAATTGTAATTAAATTAATGCCGATCATATCCGGATGAATAACAATAAAATATTTTTTTATTTTATGAATCAAGCTTTAAACTGTATATCTTTTCATCTCAAGCTTCGGTAAGATCAGTTTCAATAGGTGATTAAAACAATAGAAATATCACTTAAAACAAAAATGACATTCAAGAATAAATCACAGGAACAAGATCCTCTATGGAAAACCAGATATTTGATTATATAGTCATTGGTGGCGGCAGTGCCGGCTGTGTACTGGCTGGACGGTTATCAGAAAATCCAGAAATTTCAGTGTGTTTATTAGAAGCTGGTAGTCATGGCAATACCTGGACGGTAAATACCCCCGCCGCAGCCGTGATCAGCATACCGAGCAAAATCAACAATTGGGCTTTTGAAACCGTGCCGCAAAAAGGTCTTAATGGGCGTAAAGGTTATCAACCGCGCGGGAAATGTTTAGGTGGATCTTCTGCCATTAACGCAATGATTTATGTGCGCGGTCATCAAAAAGACTATGACCAATGGGCGGAACTGGGTAATCACGGTTGGAGCTATCAGGAGGTTCTGCCCTACTTCATTCGTTCGGAAAACAATCACGATATTGAAAATGAATATCATGGCAATACCGGACCTTTATCGGTATCGAATTTGCGCACCGATAGTCCATGGCATGAACGTTATATTACCGCAGCCAAAGAACAAGGTTATAAAATTCTGGATGACTTTAACGGCGCGGAACAGGAAGGTTTAGGGGTATATCAAGTCACGCATATTAACGGTGAGCGCTGTAGTGCGGCGCGTGCCTATTTATTTCCGCATCTGCAACGTTCCAACCTGACCATTTTCACCCATGCATCGACACAGCGTATTTTAATTGAAAATCAGGTTGCAGTGGGCGTTGAGGTTAAACATGCGGGACAAATTAAACAGCTCCGTGCCAACAAAGAAGTACTGTTAAGCGCAGGGGCAATGCATTCGCCGCAGATTTTAATGCTCTCCGGTATTGGTGATAAAAAAGAGCTGCTTGAGCATGGTCTTGACGTGGCTCAGCATTTACCGGGTGTGGGTAAAAATTTCCACGATCATCCTGACTTTGTTTTTAGTTATACCGTCAGCGATATTGCCGGTACTTTTGGGGTTTCATTGGCCGGTACGGTTGACCTGATCAAACAAATTTCGCGCTACCGTAAAGAACGCCGTGGCATGCTCAGCACCAACTTTGCCGAATGTGGCGGCTTTTTAAAAAGCACCCCGGAAAAGGATATTCCGAATTTACAGCTGCACTTTGTGGTGGCCTTGGTTGATAACCATGCGCGCACTTTTCATGCCAGTCACGGTATTTCCTGTCATGTGTGCCTGTTAAATCCGAAAAGTCGTGGCAGCATTCAAATCAGTGGTCCAAGCATTGATGATCCTTTATTGATTGACCCGAATTTCTTGGATCATGAAGATGATATTGAAGACATGGTCGATGCCTATAAAATAACGCAACAACTGATGCATTCACCGGTATTGAAAATGCTGCATAAAAAAGACCTGTTTTGTGCTTCGGTCAAAACCGATGATGAAATTCGGCACATTTTGCGTCAACGTGCCGATACCGTGTATCACCCTGTCGGCAGTTGTAAAATGGGCGTTGATGATATGGCCGTGGTTGATCCGCAGCTTTGTGTCTATGGCATTAAAAATTTACGCGTGGTCGATGCTTCCATTATGCCAAATGTGGTCAATGGCAATACCAATGCCCCAACCATCATGATTGCTGAAAAAGCGGTGGATATGATACGCAGCAAGCAGTTGCATGCTTAATTCAAACAGCAAGCTCGGCTGATTCTTAATTCACTTATAGCGACTTGAGGATATATTTGAACCTGTTATGTAGTATTTTAAAAATATTCAAAGGCATAACAATTGAGAATCACGGAATCATACTGAAAAATTCAAGTTACTCTCTTTTCAAGTTACTCTCTTATTACTGGCAAAGGATATGCAGGATGTTGAATCACCAAATGGATCAAAATACAGATCAAAATATCTCGTTCGAATTACAACAATTATTCCAGAAGCAAAAGCAGGCATTCACCGAAAACAGTTATCCGAGTCTAGAACAGCGTAGGCAGCAGCTTAAAAGTTTGCAGCAAATGATTCTGCAAAATAAGACCGAGATTAATGTGGCTATTAATCATGATTTTTCCAATCGCAGCCATTCTGAAACCGAAATGTTCGAGGTCATGACCAGTGTATTCGGCATCAAATACGCATTAAAAAATCTCAAGAAATGGATGCGTCCCAGCAAACGTCATATCGGCATTCTTTTTCAGCCTGCGACAGGTTATGTCTTGTATCAACCGGTCGGTGTAGTAGGCATCGTGGTCCCGTGGAATTATCCGCTATTTCTCGCCATTGGCCCACTTTGTCAGGCTCTTGCTGCAGGTAATCGGGTGATGTTGAAAATGAGTGAATCTACTCCTGAGTTTTCTGCACTGTTTAAACAACTCATTACCCAAGCCTTTCCGGAAGATTTGGTCTGTGTAGTGAATGGCGATGCAGAAGTTGCGCAGCAATTTACCCAATTGCCTTTTAATCATATTTTATTTACCGGTGCCAGTGAGGTCGGTAAACATGTGATGCGTGCAGCAGCCAACAACCTCACGCCTGTGACCTTGGAACTTGGAGGAAAGTCTCCCGCGCTGGTTTTAGCCGATGCCAATATACGCGAGAGCGCACGGCGGATTGCTTTTGGTAAAGCCATGAATGCTGGACAAACCTGTGTTGCACCCGATTATGTGCTGATCCCTGCACAATTACAGACCCAATTTATTGAAGAATACTCCAACGCAATTCAGGAATTTTTTCCAAAATTAGTCGATAATCCTGATTACACCGCAATTATTAATGAACGTCAGCTCAATCGTTTGAATCGCTATCTTGAAGATGCAGCTGCAAAAAATGCCACCATTAAAATCATTACCGATGCTTCTTCAGGACGACGTTTGGCGCATTATGTTTTAAGCAACGTCACAGATGATATGCAGGTGATGCAAAATGAAATTTTTGGTCCCTTGTTGCCGATTGTGACTTACCAGCAGCTTGATGAAGCAATTGACTATATTAATCAAAGACCTCGCCCTCTGGCTTTATATTATTTTGGTTATAACAAGCACGATCAGCAAAAAGTTCTGATGCAAACTCATAGTGGCGGTGTTTGCCTCAATGAAACCCTGATGCATGTCGGTCAGGAAGATCTGCCTTTTGGTGGTGCGGGTACATCCGGTATGGGTAACTATCATGGCCATGAAGGTTTTGTCACCTTTAGTCATGCAAAAGCCGTGTTTGACCGGCCGAAATTTAGCTTGATGCGTTTGTTCTATCCGCCTTATGGCACATTTATTCAAAAACTGATTTTAAAGCTGTTTATCCGTTAATTTTTTGCCTCGGATATCTCTAATAAAAAGGCTGAAGATCAACTTCAGCCTTTTTAGGTATTAGGAGAATCATTCTTGCTGGATTAATCGGCAGAAATATCTTCAAATAAAACCGAAGATAAATAACGTTCACCGGCATCCGGTAAAATCACCACAATGGTTTTGCCGGCATTTTCAGGACGTTCTGCCAGTTGAGCTGCTGCTGCCATTGCCGCACCACTTGAAATCCCGACCAAAATACCTTCATGAGTTGCGGTTTTACGCGCCCACTCAATCGCGGCTGAACTGTCAATTGCAATGACTTCATCCACCAAGTTTAAATCCAGATTTTTTGGAATAAAGTTTGCGCCAATACCCTGTATTTTATGCGGTCCCGGAGTCAGCGCTTCACCACGTTTGGCTTGTCCAATAATTGGCGATTCAGCCGGTTCAACTGCGACTGAATAAAGCGCTTGATTTTTCACTTGCTCAAAATAGCGTGAAATACCGGAAATGGTACCGCCTGTGCCTACGCCTGAAACTAAAATATCAACCTTACCGCCAGTAGCTTCCCAAATTTCAGGACCGGTGGTCTGTTCATGAATTTTAGGGTTGGCCGGGTTTTCAAATTGCTGCGGTAAATAATACAGTTCCGGTTGTTCAGTGGCCAAACGTACGGCTTCATCCACTGCACCTTTCATGCCTTTAGCCGGCTCAGTCAGGATCAGATTTGCACCAAATGCTTTTAACACTTTACGACGTTCAACACTCATACTTGCAGGCATGGTCAAGGTAATGTCATAACCTTTTGCCGCAGCTACGAATGCTAGTGCAATCCCGGTATTACCACTGGTCGGCTCTACAATATGCATGCCGGGTTTAAGCAAACCTTTTTCTTCGGCATCTGCAATTAAAGCGGCACCAACACGACATTTCACGGAAAATGCAGGATTACGGCTTTCAACTTTACCCAGTACCGTGGCGGGTGCAGAAATTGAACGATTAATGCGAATTAATGGGGTGTTGCCAATTGATTCAGCATTATTACTATAAACCGCAATGCCTAGATTATTTGGTGTTGGAAATGCAGAATCTGTACTCATTTTAACTCCTTGAGCGATCTTTTGATTTTAATGCCATTTATTTATCATAAGCCATTTAGACGATGAAGATAAGTTTTTCTATTTCAATTTTTTCTTTTTAGTCCTAAAAAATAAAGACTTTTCCAGATTATATCGCCGTGGTTTCTCTTAAATCGTTACAACTTAAATGACTTATTTGTCATCAATAGGATTTGTATTTATCCTTGTTATTGCACACAATATCCCTCAAATGAAAACTGATTTTAGGGAAGCAAATGTCTAATAAGGGTTATAGCCGATTCTATCGACAATTTACACAGAAAATCCTCGATAAAATCGTGACTCCTCAAGTCTTAGGCAATACTGAAGAATTAGAAAAAAATATAGAAGATCAGCTTGATAAAAAATTGATTTGTTATGTCTTACAAGATGCTTCACTCAGCAATACGGTATTAATCGATACTGAAGCGAAAGCACGTAAACTGCCTTCAGTTTTTGCGCCATTAACGATTCAGCAGTTTAAAGAAGATGACTCGATTCTGGCTTTAAATGTGCCGAGTTCGAAAAATGAGGCTTATCATTATTCAGCCAAACTGATTCGCCTGATTGAAGTTTTAGACAATTACCCAGAATACGATATTGAACTGGTGCCGGTAACCGTTTTATGGGGTCGTTCACCTGAATATGAGGGTTCTTGGTTTAAAGCCTTATTTTTCGATGCTTGGTCCACCCCATCCAAATTAAAACAAGCCTTGAATATTTCATTATATAGTCGTGAAAACTACATTGAATTTCATAAGCCAATTTCTCTTAAATCAGCGATTGAAAAAGCCAAAATTGAGCATCCTAACTTTTCTCCTGCCCATTCGATTGTTAAAGAACTCAATACTAATTTTAATAAACACAAAGAAGCCATTTTAGGGCCCGATTTATCCGACCGTCGCAATTTGATTAATAAGTTAATGAAAACCGAAACGGTTCAGGATGCCATTCGCAAAGAAAGTATTGATGATAAAATTAGTATGTTTGAAGCGGAAAATCGTGCCAAAGGTTATTTAACCGAAGTGGTTTCGGATTTTTCCTATTCAACTTTACGTTTTGCGGAACTTGCCCTGACCAAATTATGGACGCAACTTTATGACGGGATTGAAGTGCATAATTTCGATACGGTACGGGAGTTGGCCAAGGATTATGAAATTGTCTATACCCCATGCCATCGCAGTCATATCGATTATTTGCTGCTATCTTATGTGATTTTTAACCGTGGACTCATGGTTCCGCATATTGCTGCAGGAATAAATTTAAACCTGCCGATTGTGGGTCAAATCATGCGTGGTGGCGGTGCCTATTTTATTCGCCGTACCTTTAGTGACAATGAACTTTATACTTCAGTTTTTAAAGAGTATTTACACAGTCTTTTATCACGTAACACACCTTTGGAATACTTTATTGAAGGTGGACGTTCGCGCACAGGATTATTGTTGCCACCTAAAAAAGGCATGCTTTCGATGACGGTTCAAAGTCACTTACGCGGCGCGACCAAACCGATTGCTTTTATTCCGACCTATTTTGGTTATGAAAAGCTGATGGAAGGCACCTCGTACTTAAATGAACTCAATGGTAAACCCAAGGAAGCCGAATCGATCTGGGGCATTTTAAGTTCAGCGCGTAAAATTGAAAAAGTTTTTGGACAGGTTCATGTTAATTTCGGCGAACCTATTTTTCTCGATAAAATATTAACTGCGAATCAGGCAGATCAAATCAAATTAAATATTGATGATGAATTACCGCAACCCGTAGTTCAGACTGTCAATCAAGTCGCCAGTTCAATCTTAGAAAATATTAATAAAGCTGTTGTAGTGAATCCGATTTCATTGATTTCATTGATTTTACTTAATGTTGAAAATCATGCTTTAACTGAAAATGCTTTAATATCGCAGATTGATCAATATCGTCAGTTATTAAATAAAACAAAATATGATCAAAGAATGATGATGACGGAATTATCCAGTGCTGAAATTATTCAATATGCTCAAAAATTAAAACAGGTTGAAACTTTTAATCAAAATAATGAAAACTGGATTCGTGTTGCTGAAAGCCAAAAAATTCTGTTAAGTTATTTTAGTAACAATATTCTGCATTGTTTTATTATGCCGGCATTAATTGCCAAGCTAATTCAATCTTATAAAAAGATTTCAAGTCATTATTTAATCGATACCGTTAAAAATATGTATCCCTATTTTAAAGAAGAGTTTTTCTTAAAATGGAATCTGGAAGAATTAGAAAGTGAAATTGTATTAATTTTAAATAGTTTAGAACAATTGGGCTGGATTATTAAACAAGATAATACAGTCTCGATTGCATTAGATGAACAGATGCAAAATAAGTTGTTATCATTGGCACATCTGTCTGATTCTAGCCTAAATAATATGATGATGATTTCAGGATTGCTCAAGCAGTACGCTCCTACTCAATCGCTGACCATGAAAGCGTTAGAGAAAATGGGTAAAGCAGTATTGCAAAAACTTTTCCAGACTCAAAAAATTCAATCTGGCTATTATTTTGACAGTGCAACCTTAAAAAGTTTTATTTCTATACTGAAACAAAACAGTTTATTAAAAATTCAAGATGACTATTTTGTTATTAGTGATGATTTTGAAGATAAAATGTCAGCTATTTTTAACTGGTATAATCTTGATACTCGTCAAGCCATTATCCAAGCACTTCATTTTAATGAAAAAGAATTAAAACAATTTAAACAAGCGATAAAAAAATAAGATTAATTTATTTTTTACAATAAAATAAGGCATGGAGTTTAAACTCCATGCCTTATTTATTTATATATTTTATTCATATAAGAATATTTGATATTTAGCTTCATTAAAAACCATTGAAAATATAACTTTTTACTAATGTATTCAATTATACAACCCTTATACTGCATATATTACTGATGAGTAGTATGGAAATGCTGTATGAACACCGATCTTGAAATTGCGTCTATGCATGATTCTGTCGATATTGTTGTCACAATATTAAAATCACTTGCCAATACAGATCGCCTTGTTATTTTATGTCATCTGGCTAAACAGGAACTTAATGTTTCGCAAATTGAAGAAAAGACTCAAATTAATCAACCCACCCTATCTCAACAGCTGATGATGTTACGCAAAAGTGATGTGGTTTCCACCCGTCGTGAGGGTAAACAGATTTTCTATTCCATTAAAGATGAAAAACTGGTTCAAGTTTTAAATACGCTCTATCAACTCTACTGCCCTAAAATTTTAATTTAATTCTATAAATATCATTAAATTAAAGAGATAAATCCATCATGCTAAGACTTCTTAGCATTTTTTATGCATAATATATCTAAAATAGTGATTTAGCTTTAGATATGTCAGATTTAAATTCTCGCTTAACAAGATTATTGCCTGCTTGGCAGTGGCTGCACAAATATAACCAAGCTAAATTTAAATCAGATCTTCTTTCTGCACTGATTGTCATTGCAATGCTGGTTCCGCAAGGTATGGCTTATGCCATGCTTGCAGGCTTACCGCCGATTATGGGCTTGTATGCCAGCATTCTGCCGATGATCATTTACGCCATGGTCGGTGGCAGCCCTACGCTATCGATCGGTCCGGTGGCGATTATTTCGATGATGACTTTTGCCACTTTAAATCCCTTATTTGAAGTCGGCTCTCCGGTTTATATACAAGCTGCCTGTCTGCTTGCAGTAATGGTCGGAGTGATTTCATTATTGCTCGGAATATTTAGATTTGGCTTTCTGATTCAATTGATTAGTCATCCAGTGATTAAAAGTTTCATTATTGCTTCCGCTTTGCTGATTGCTTTAGGTCAATTTAAATTTCTGGTTGATGTCCCTTTAAAAGCCAATAATATCCCTGAATTCCTGTTCAGCTTTTGGCAATACATTCGCTATAGCAATATTCAAACCTTCATTTTTGGCATGTTTGCCTTACTCTTTCTCATCTATCTGCCTAAAGTTTTAGGTTCCAATGCCGTCAAGAGCCGCATCGGTTCTACAGCTTTTATCTCTAAAGCCTTGCCATTGGTACTGGTGGTGGTTTCAATTGCTGCCGTTTATTTTCTGAATTTACAAGAAATCGGGATTAAAACCGTCGGAGACGTTCCTTCAGGATTCCCGCCGATCACGATGCCGTTCTGGAATATGGATTTGGTCATCACGCTATTACCGGGTGCTGCGATGATCGCCATGATTAGTTTTGTCGAGTCTTTATCCATCGCTCAAGCGACTGCTTTACAACAGCGTAGTAATCTAAATAGCAACCAGGAACTGATTGCCTTAGGTTTAGCCAATTTAAGTGCCGGTCTGAGCTCTGCCTTTCCTGTCACCGGCAGTCTGTCTCGAACTGTGGTTAATGCGGACTCGGGTGCTAAAACGCCAATGGCGGGGGTATTTTCCTCGCTGCTGATTGTTGTGGTCAGTCTTTATTTCACCGGTTTTTTTCGTGATTTACCTTTGGCTATTTTGGCAGCCACCATTATTGTCTCTATCTGGAAGCTGGTCGATTTCAAACCTTTTATTGAAACTTGGCGTTATTCAAAAGCAGATGGTATTGCCATGTGGATTACCTTTTTTGGCGTGATCTGCATCGATATTTCTACCGGTTTAATCATCGGTATAGTCTCCACCTTTATGCTTTTATTATGGCGGATTAGTCGCCCCCATATTGCGGTGATTGGCTTGGTTGAAGGTACGCAGCATTTTAGAAATGTACAACGTCATCCGGTAATGACCTGTTCAAAAGTCATTTCCATCCGTATTGATGAAAACCTGACTTTTCTAAATGCCAATACTTTAAAAGGTTTTTTAATTAATACAGTGAGTCAAAATAAAAATTTAGAACATGTGGTGATCAATTGTTCGAGTATTAGCACAATTGACCTGAGTGCATTAGAGATGCTCGAAGATATCAATGCTGACTTTATAAAAATCAATATCAAATTGCATTTTTCTGAAATCAAGGGTCCAGTGATGGACAAATTACAGCATTCAAAACTGTTAAAGCATTTAAGTGGTCAGATTTTTCTCTCTCACTTTCAAGCCATGCAAGAACTTTCCCCTGAAGTTTTTCTAAATGAATAAGATCAATACCCCACTATAAATCTAACTGGTGTATCCATAACCATTGACTGGATTAAATTGGGTTAATGGTGATGAATACATGAAGAAATGCTTGAAGATTTCAGCCCCATAATGACGCTTTGCATCATTTGGATGATAAATATATTTCAAGTTTTGGCCTCAGAAAAATATTTAAAAATAGAAATATCAACTTTAAAAATAAGTATTTAGTTTTTATATAAAAATTATTTTTTAGCAGCCACTATTTTAGGTATAAAATGGCGAGCATATTTGTGAATTTTTTTAGTCCTCGTATTTGTAACAAGGCACCCTTATGTTCTCTGCTTTAATGCGTTTGAGTTTAGTCTCCCGAATTATTATCGCCATTATTTTAGGTATTGGTGTTGCTGTCTTGTTCCCCAATGTGGCTCCCTACTTAAGCCTGTTGGGTGACTTGTTTATTAAAGCGCTTAAATCTGTTGCTCCTATATTGGTTTTTGTCTTGGTTTTATCGTCCATTGCTAATTTTAAAGTTGGACATGGCGCTAAAATCAAACCCATTATCGTGATGTATGCTGTGGGTATGTTCTTGGCTGCGTTAAGTGCAGTGATTGCGAGTATCATTTTTCCGAGTACCCTATTTCTGGATATTCCCGCAGAAACCAACTTGCAACCCCCCGGCAGCTTGATTGAAATTTTAAAGAATCTGCTGTTAAGTTTTGTGGCAAACCCTGTTGTTGCAATCAGTGAAGCGAACTTTATTGGCATTTTGGCTTGGGCCGTTGCTTTGGGTACCGCATTCCGTCATGCCAGTGACAGCACCAAAGTATTGCTTACCGACGCTGCAAATGCGGTAAACACCGTGATTCGTCTAGTGATTAATTTTGCACCGATAGGTATTTTTGGTCTGGTGGCGGTAACCGTTGCAGAAGCCGGATTAAGTACTTTTGAAAGTTATGCACAATTATTAGCCGTGCTGATTGGCACAATGTTCTTTGTGGCCTTGGTGGTGAATCCGGTTATGGTTGCCTTTGTTACCCGTGCAAATCCGTATCCGCTGGTGTTTAAATGTCTACGTGAAAGCGGCATTACCGCCTTCTTCACCCGCAGCTCTGCAGCAAATATTCCAGTGAATCTGGATTTAGCCAGACGTTTAGGCGTGAATGAATCTACGGCAAATGTGGCCATTCCCCTTGGTGCGACCATTAATATGGCCGGTGCTTCAGTCACTATTACAGTGCTGAGTCTGGCTGCTGTGAATACTTTAGGGATTCCGGTTGATTTCACTACTATGCTGGTTTTATCGGTTCTTGCCACTGTTTCAGCCTGTGGTGCTTCAGGTGTTGCTGGCGGTTCTCTGCTGCTTATTCCAGTGGCGTGCGGTTTATTTGGTATTAGTTCAGATATTGCGATGCAAGTCGTTGCCATTGGTATGGTTATCAGTGTATTGCAAGATTCAACTGAAACAGCATTAAATTCT
The DNA here is from genome assembly GCF_004331055.1 of Acinetobacter sp. ANC 4779. NCBI lineage: Bacteria > Pseudomonadati > Pseudomonadota > Gammaproteobacteria > Moraxellales > Moraxellaceae > Acinetobacter > Acinetobacter sp. ANC 4779. The sequence goes on along the minus strand of NZ_SJNU01000005.1, from coordinate 70,883 downwards.
TCTACAGATGTGTTATTTACTGCTGCTGTAGACCGTGGTTTAGATTAAGATAGTCATTATTAAGAATTTTTTTATGACGTTATGCCTCTTCAAACTTTACCACTTTGGGTTCAATTAGGTGCTTTTCTTCTTGCCGTAAATGCAGGAATGATTAACGTCCTCGGACTGGTGACCGTCTTGCATCAGTCCGTTTCGCATATGACCGGCAATGTCAGCATGTTGGCCATGGCTTTACTGCACTGGCAACCTGAACAGATCGTCTACTTGGGCCTGGTGGTCCTATGTTATGTGATCGGGTCATGTTATAGCGGATTGATACTGGGAAATAGCCACTTTAGCTTAGGGCGCCGTTATGGTTTGCCTTTAAGTCTGGTGGCTTTGTTCATTTTACTGTGCTGGTTTCTATTGCCCTATTTCCCACGCTATGCCTTGCTTTGGGCATGTGTGGCGATGGGCGTACAAAATGCCATGTTCAGTCATTATAAAGGCACAATTATTCGCACCACCCATTTATCTGGTGTTTTAACCGATTTAGGTTTAGCGTTAGGTTATCGCTTACGTGGTTTAGAGATAGATCGCAGACGGATTATTCTGCATTTAGCCATTTTTTTTGGATTTTTCCTGGGTGGTTTAGTTGCCAGCATGATTTATCCTTATTTAAAATTAAATTCATTCCTTGTCCCTGCGCTGTTGAGCTGGACGCTTAGCATCGTATATTGGATTATTTATTTTCGTTATCGACGTATTCAAGAGTAGTTTCGGAATTTATTATGGTCAAAAATGCATTACAGGCTCAATTGCTAAAAGCCGGTTTAGTCGATAATAAAAAGGCTAAAAAACTGTCTAAACAGGCGGTTCATGAACAACGTACTGGACAAAGCAACGAAGCCGAATTGAAAGCGAAAATTGCGCAAGATAAGCAAGAAAAACTCGCTAAAGATCAAGCTTTGGATTTAGAGAAAAAACGTCTGTTGCAGGGTAAAGAATTAAAAGCTGCCATTGTTCAAATGATCAATCAGCACAAAATTCACGACATCGATGGCGACGTGTCTTATCAGTTTATTGACGAGAGTAGAATCAAAAAGATTTATCTCAATCAGCAAATTTATAATGCGCTGGTTTCAGGTTCATTGGTGATTGCCAAAGAAAGCGAATCTTATGCAGTTTTACCTAAAGCCTTGGCAGATCGCATTAATGACAAAATGGAAGGTTTTATTATTGTGAATAATTCTGAGAATAATGAACAAATCACCGATGAAGAAGATCCATATGCAGCGTATGTGATCCCTGATGATTTGATGTGGTAAGTCCGCTTATCTACATTAAAAATAGCGATGCCAATATGTTTATTGGCATCGCTGCTAAAATTAAAAATAAACTTAAAAAATTGTTAAAGATACTCGCAGTCTGATCTCGACATTATACAAGGTCGTTAATTCAGTTTGAGTTCATGTAGCTAAAACGTTACCGTCTACAATGATAAAAGCATAACTCTATAAACTATAAAGAATTTTTAAATCTCTATCTTGAGGGTATACTTTTGCAGCATTTTGCTTTTATCCAAAATATTCAGGATTGGTCAGATCAATATCCATGGTTAGAGATGCTGACCTCCTTAAGTATCTTAATTTTACTGGCAGTTCTGGCAAACTTTATTGCCAAGCAAGTGGTGGTTCGGGGTATTCGCAAGCTCGTTTCAAAGATGAAATGGGCTAATTCGAGTATTTTTGCTGAGCATAGCGTTATCAGCCGTATTTCAAATATTGTGCCTGCAATCGTCATTATGAACGGCATCGTGACAATTCCGCACATTTCAGGAAAATTGGTCACCTTGGTTCAGATGGGTGCACAAGCCTTTATTTTTCTGACTCTGGCATTGGCCATCAGTGAATTTTTAAGTATCTTCAACCTGATTTATCAGCGTAATCCAAAATCAAGAAATAAGCCGATTAAGGGTTATTTACAACTGGTTAAAATGATTATCTTTATTGTCTGTGGCTTGATGATTTTAGGCACATTTCTGAAAAAAGATGTCTTTACCTTGCTGGCAGGCTTTGGTGCCATGGCTGCGGTGCTGATGTTGGTGTTCCAAAATACCATTCTGTCTTTAGTGGCTTCAGTGCAGATTTCATCTTATGACATGGTGCGTATTGGTGACTGGATTGAAATGCCGACCCTGAATGCAGATGGTGATGTCATTGATATGTCATTACATACCATTACCGTACAGAACTTTGATAAGACTTTTACCACCATTCCGACCAATAAACTGGTGACGGATACCTTTAAAAACTGGCGTGGTATGGCTTCTGCCGGTGTACGACGCATCAAACGCTCAATCTACATTGATCAGAGTAGCGTGCATTTTATGAATGAAGCTGAACAGCAAAAACTCAAAGAGTTTTTATTGCTCGATCAATACTTAAATACCAAACATAATGAACTGGCAAGCTTTAATCAGCAATTATCCAATCAGGCTTCATATAATCAGCGTCGTTTGACCAACTTAGGGACATTTCGTGCCTATGTGGAATTTTACTTAAACCAGCATCCCGGTATCGCGCAAAATCAATCTTTAATTATTCGCCAATTACAACCGACCAGTGAAGGTTTGCCACTAGAAGTTTATGCTTTTACCAACACCACGGTATGGAAGGATTATGAGGCAATACAGTCGGATATCTTTGATCATCTGATTGCAATTATCCCGGAATTTGGTTTGAAAGTTTATCAAGCTCCTTCTGGCGCTGATTTTAAGCAATTTTCAGCTATTACAGCGGCGAGAGCACAACCCAATCATTCATCGGTTTAAGCTTTAAAATAAAGCGGGGTTGTCGTAATTGAAAACAACGCTTTATTTAAGAAAATCAGTTATGAATTATATTTTTATAAGCGTTAAGCAGATGTAATTACTTTAAATGACGAACTGATTATGATTTAAAAAACCCCTCAAAAGAGGGGTTTTTATTACTTTTATTTTTCTTATTTTAAATAACAACAGTTTTAAAGACCTGAATTCAAAATTTTAAACAGGAAATATATCAGCCTTTAATTTCAGTAATTTACCAGTTTTTACTGAGGCTGCTTCAATAAATTTGAGTATTGAAGATGTTGGTTGGGTTGATCAAGCTGTGGATTAGGAGGAGTATATCCCTTCTCATCGTTCGGCCTTTGAGAGAATTCAATATGTAGGTTCGGTTGATCCAGTTGCGGATCTTGGGGTTGGTTATTCATGTTTAATTCCCTCTTTTCAGATTGTGAATCTATATCACCTAAATTACAACACTAGCAATTTACCCTTTTTTTTACTTTATCTCAGTCTAACTCTGTATCAATTTACTTCATTGTAAACCGACAGCACTTTATATTACTGATTCCCCACTAGACCTTTAAAATCACGTTCACAATTGTTACCTAAAATCACATGTCTTTAATATTAAGAGCAGCATTAAAAATAACTTCACTTATATTGAGTTCATAATTATTTAATACTGAGACTCCCCAAATTAATGTCAGCTAAGATCAAAGCCAGAAAATAACGACTGTATAAATTAGAACTCCGGCTGTTGAAAAAATCATTTAGTAAATATGCTCACGTGGAGTTTGCAAAAATTAGCTCTCACTTGACAGGCATTCTAAAAAAATGAGGATAAATTAAACAGGATTCAACTTCTACATCAAGTACTAAAGCAAAAAAAGCCAACCTTTTAAAATTAAAAAGACTGGCTTAAATTTAATTGAAATTATTGAAGCTGCTAGGGACGTAAACGATTCCATGCATCACGTGAAGCGTGTTTAGCCTCCTCCCAAGAGAGTCGTGATTCTGCTTTTGATTGCTCCCATTTAGACCGAAGATCGGGTTCTACATCTTCAAACCTTTTGGATGAATCATAGGTAGATAAATCCTCATAACCTACCCGATAGGCATGCCGATAATCGCGATCATAGTCCAAATCCGGATAAGTATTTTGCAAGGACTTATAATAGGGTTGATGAGCACTGTTTTCACGCCAATAGGTATCTTCAACAGTGGGATCTATCGCTTCACCTGCTGTACTGCCGGCTATACCTCCCACTATGGCACCCAATGCTCCACCGACAATAGCTCCGATTGGGCCACCCGCACTGCCGATTGCGGCTCCTGCAGCAGCTGCACCTGCAGCACCTACACCTGTGCCCACTGGATGTGGATCTCGCTCATCAGTGTGTGTATCAGCATTTAAATCCTTTCTTGTCTGATTTGGATTGTTGTTATTACGATCATCATCAGGGTTGACCATCTTTTTTCTCCTTATCACATTATGGTGTTTAGGGAAAATGGCTGGTTCTAGCCAGTTTCACTTCTCACGATTTATCTTCAAAAAACATTTAGTTTAAATGTATTGCTATTGATCAGCTTTCACATCAATGTACCGCTTCTACGCACTTGAGCTTATTTTGTGCATAGGGCTAAGCAGTGTATTACTTTGCCTATTCTTTAAATCGCCCATATTTTCATTTTTATTTCTTTCGTATAGGGAATAAAGAATAACTGCAATAATTACAACGACTATGACAGCGATTATGATTTTTACATCTTTTGAGTTCATATTACTCTTCCCTTTTGTTAAATAATGAAACAATAAATCTGGTAAAACCTTGAACCCCGAGATAAACCCTGCATAACAATTAATATTCAGCGAGCAGAAGATCAAAGTTTTATTTGGGTTGTTTATCGGGATGTTCTTGGTGATGATCGTTTTGTTGATTTGGTTATTTTTGTGGGTTTTGTTTATCTGGTTCTTGAGTAGTCATAGTCATTTATATTTACCTCCTACAGTAGGTATTTTGATATATAACGCCCAAATCCTGACTTTCTTTATTAACTTTACTCTTTATATTTCATTCACCAATTCTTCATCTGTTTCAATTTCCTTCAATGTAAATTTTATAAATCTATATGCTTGATACATAATTAAAACTTAAAAAATTTATTAACATTTATTACTAAAAGCATCACAAGATTTAAGCAATAAACCACAAAATAAATCAATAATTCAATACCAAACATAGTGGACTGGAAAGCTTTAATCAGTAATTGCCGAATCAGGCATCTTATAATCAGCGAGGTTTAACCCAGTTAGGGACATTTCGAGCCTATGTGGAATTTTACTTAAAACAGCATCCAGATATCGCGCAAAATCAGTCTTTAATTATTCGCCAATTACAACTGACCGGTGAAAATTTTCCAGTTGAGATTTAGGCGTTTACAAACACCGCGGTATGGAAGGATTATGAGGCGACAATCGGATAATTTTGATTATCTGATTGCGATTATTCCAGAATTTGGTTTGAAAGTTTATCAAGCACCCTCAGGCGCTGACTTAAAGGAATCATCGAATGTTTCTTAAAGCCAATGAATAAAATAAAAGCCTGAAACTGCATGCAGTTTCAGGCTTTTTAATGGTGTAAATTTATTGCTTGAGAATTTAAATTATGAGTACAGAAATAACAAAGTGCTAAACACCCACCAACATCAGATGATATGTGTAGCGTTATACGCTCAGCCCGCTTGAGCAAATTGATGCAGCTCTATGAGTTCTTGGATTATTCTTTGAAAATTATGTCCGAGGTCAGACTGATCTTCCCAGATACTTTTACCGTTGAGCAGCATGTTCTGATAAGCCTGATCCTCATAGATTACCGTATTCAAAAACTGAGTACCGGGCATATTCTTAAGCAAGTCCTGAGTTTGTATCAACTCTGAAAGTTGATGCTGATCAGGAAGCTTATTTAATACAGTATAAACTTTTAATTGAGTATTATATTGTGCGATCCCAATCGCCAATTGCACCAGTTCGGTTTCAAGCTGAATATCTTCTGGATTGATCGAGTTGGGAATAATCAGCTTATCGGCATGTTTCAGGACTGAACGTAAAGCGGGTGTATCCTGGCCATCAATATCGACGACTATATGATCAAAACGCTGTTTTACCATTTTCAGACGATGATCCAGACTATGGCCATCCTGCTTTGCTATATCCAGATGCTCAAAAGAAAATAGTTTATTTGAGTGATTCGCCCATTCATAATCATGACCTTCCAGATTGGCATCTATTAGCATTACGGAGCCTTGGCCACGTAAAGATTTAGTCAAATGTACTGCTATCGTGGTTTTCCCTGAACCTCGTTTACGGCTGGCCACTACCCAAATACTCATATCCAATTTCTCTCACGTGTAATTCTTTTCATTATGAAAAATGGTTTAAACCTTAATATAATTATGAGTTTAGAATTACGTATCTATCATGAAATGTAAAGTCTGATTTTGATAATATTTTGTGGAGATTTCGCCCAATTCTGCACTTGTAAATATTGAATCCTTTATAATCACTCCAAAGCAAAATGCATGATAAGAGTACGTTAATGTTTCGATGGCTTGAAAGACTGGTTGATCCCTATCCCACCAAAAACCTGAATCAACCTTTACCGACCAAGTTTTTTCCCTTTGTCTGGCAGGCAGCCTACGGCGTACGCCGTTATTTACTGTTACTGGTATTATTTACTGCAGGCGCGGCAAGTTTTGAAGCGGTACTGTATGCAAAAATTGGCGATTTGGTCAATTGGTTGAGCAAGAGTCAACCCGACACCTTCTTAGCAGAACATGCGCAAAATTTAACCCTCTTGACCTGTATTTTGCTGGGCAATATTTTATTCGCTAGCATGCAATCCCTGATCAAGCATCAAATTTTATACAGTACCTTCCCCATGCGTCTACGCTGGCGCTTTCACAACTTGCTCCTGCTGCAAAGTCTGGATTTTTTCCACAATGATTTTGCCGGCCGTTTATCTGCCAAAGTGATGCAAACTTCACTTGCGATCCGTGAATTCTGGGTAATTTTGGGTGACATGCTGGCTTATGTGCTCATTTATTTTGTCACCATCAGTGTTGTTCTGGGTGCGATCTCCCCGCTGCTGATTTTGCCACTGATGCTGTGGTTGGTGCTGTTTATTGTTGCGGCTTGCTATTTTATTCCGCGTTTAAGCCAGATTTCCAATAAACAGGCAGATGCACGTGCAGTAATGACCGGTCGCGTAACAGATGCCTATACCAATATCCAGACCGTGAAACTGTTTGCCCATGCGGGTCGTGAAAGCCAGTATGCCAAAGAATCCATGCAAGGTTTCATGATCACGGTTTATAGGCAAATGCGCTTAGGGGTGCAGTATGAAATCAGTATTAATTTACTCAGTGTGGTTTTATATGTAGGCGTGTTAGGGACAGCTATTTGGCTCTGGATCAATGGGCAAGCTCAACTGGGTATTATTGCAGCCACGACGGCCATGATCTTAAAACTCAACAGTATTGCCGAATTTATGATGTGGCAATCATCCGCTTTGTTTGAAAATGTCGGTACCATTCAAGACGGCATGAAAACTATGGGCCGCCCGATCAGCATTCAAGACAAGAAAGATGCCCAGCCTTTACTGGTGCCACAGGGTGAAATCAAGTTCGAAGATGTCAGTTTTGCCTATAACAATAGAAATGTGATTGATCATTTAAATTTAACCATTAAACCGGGTGAAAAAATTGGCATCGTGGGGCGCTCTGGTGCAGGTAAATCCACCCTGATTCAGTTATTGTTGCATTTTTATACTCTCAACCAAGGTCGCATTTTGATTGACGGTCAAAATATTGAAGAGGTAACTCAAGACAGTTTGCGTAAAAGCATTGCCTTGGTGACTCAAGATACTTCTTTGTTGCACCGTACGGTGGCTGAAAATATTAAATATGGTCGTCCGCATGCAAGCGATGAAGAAATGTTTGAGGCGGTTCGTAAAGCCAAAGCTGAAGATTTCATTCCGCAGCTGACCGATTTACGCGGTAAATCTGGCTATGAGGCCTATGTAGGTGAACGTGGGGTTAAACTCTCTGGGGGGCAACGTCAACGCGTGGCCATTGCAAGGGTATTTTTAAAAGATGCGCCTATTTTGATTCTAGATGAAGCGACCAGTGCTTTGGATTCTGAAGTTGAAGCTGCGATTCAATCCAGTCTGGATGACTTGATGGAAGGCAAAACCGTTATTGCCATTGCCCATCGCCTGTCGACCATTGCTCAAATGGATCGTTTGGTTGTACTGGATGAAGGCAAAATAGTGGAACAAGGCACCCATGATGAACTTGTGGCCCTGAATGGTATTTATGCACATTTGTGGCAAAGACAAACAGGCAGTTTTTTGATAGAACAACAGGCCTTAAAGAAAAAGGAAGCGCATTGATGCTGTATTTGGAAGATATAAAAATGGGTGATCGTTTCATCAGTCGTGAATATGAAATGACTCTGGAGTAAATTAAGAAATTTGCCCATGCTTAGTATCCGCAAGTTTCCATACTGATGAAGATCAGGCCAAAGCGCATCCCATTTTTCATGGAATTGCAGCCAGCGGCTGGCATACGTGTGGCGTGACCATGCGTTTATGAACAGAATACTTTCCTGTCGCTTATGGCCTGATTGGTTCGGAATCCAACCTGCACTGGCCACGTCCAACCCGTCCTGGCGATAAAGTTCATGTGGAAGTTGAAATTATCGCCATTAGGCCATCAAAAACCAAAACTGACCGCGCTATATTGAGTTATGTAACTCAAGCATGGAATCAGAATTATGATGTGCTACTTATCTCTGCAACGAAAATTTTGGTTTTTAAAAAATAATTCAAATCTGTTTAATTTACAGGCTTTGATAAATTGTCGAACAATTTTAACAGGATACTGTTTGTTTTCATGCCAATATAAAAAATCAACAAATAGAAAAACCGACTTAAGTGCAATGGATAGCGCATGAAAATGATTTCTCCAAGACAGGATCAGGGAATACCTGGGGTTTACGGTCTATTGCTGCTCGATGTAGTGTCACGCTGGGGCTACAATGCAGAAGCCTTGTTTACCCCCTTCCATTTAAGTAGTGAACAGCTGGCAGAGCCAAATTTTCGCATTCCAACCCCTGTGGCAAATGAGCTGGTTAAACACGCATTACGTTTAACCGGTGAACCGACGCTGGGTTTTCATTTGGGTACTCAAATGCGAATCTCCATTCATGGTTTTATTGGTTATGCCATCATGACCGCACATGAGATCAGCGATGCTCTGGTTTTGGCCAACCGCTTTATTCAGCTGCGTTTACCATTTTTACAGCTTTATTTCTCAACCTTTGGCGAGAAGGCAACGCTGCAATTGCAATGCGATTTTGATATTGAGCCTTTAAGAACTGAAATTACGATTGCATTGACCTTCGGCATTGTCACAATGGCCAAAGCCTTAACGGGTTGTGAGGATTTATCTGGCGAAATTGATTTTGATTTCCCGAAACCAGCCGGTTTTGAGCGTTATATGGCAAAATTTCCGTCGCATCATTTCCGTTTTGAACAACCCCATTTACTCTCAAGTTTTGATAAAAAATACCTGAGTTTAAAAATGGTCAATGCCGACCCGATTGCCAGCCAGATTGCCATTAACCAATGTGAAGCTGAACTCTCGGCATTAGGTGAGCGCCGTCGTTTGGCGATGCGGGTGCGTGACATTTTGACCAATTCGGAACAGCATTATTTAAGTATCGAAAATGTCGCAGATCGACTGCATATGTCTGATCGGACTTTAAAACGACAATTGGCTGCTGAAGGTACGTCATTTTCAACCATCGTGGATGAAGTGCGTTATCGTCATGCAACATCGCTGCTTTCCCGCACAGATTACACCCTGGAGCTGATTGCAGATAAATTGGGTTATAGTGATGTGGCCAATTTTAGCCGGGCATTTAAACGCTGGAGTGGCCGTAGTCCAAGCAATTGGCGTAAAGATCCTTACTTATAAACTTTTGTTTTGATCAAAAAACCTGTATAAAACATGGCAAAAATGATTTGAATATTTTAAAGGAGTCATCAATGAACCATCCTTCAGAATTAAAGTACGCCAGTACACATGAATGGGTCAAAATTGAAGGTGATCTGGTTGTTACAGGTATTTCCGACCATGCACAAGATGCTTTAGGGGATTTAGTCTACGTAGAAGCGCCAGAAGTAGGCCAGCAAATCACTGCCGGTGAACAAGCCGGTGTGGTGGAGTCGGTTAAAACAGCTTCAGATATTCATGCACCTGTTTCAGGCGAAGTCGTAGAAGTGAACCCCGACCTGGAAGATGATCCGGACTTTGTGAATGATGATCCATATGGCAAGGGCTGGATTTATAAAATCAAGCCCAACAATATGGCAGATGTCGAAAAATTACTTTCAAGTAGTGAATATGAAGCAGGTTTATAATCCTGTTGATATCCATTAAAAATCAGTCTTTAGGACTGATTTTTTTATTTCAGGCGAACCTTAGTTAAATATATAAAAATCATGCCTAAAATTACAATACGAGATTATTATCAAATAAAACCAGACAATTAAATAAGCTAAGATATTTTATTATTGCTTCAGCTATCCTTTTTAAGCCTAATCCTCTAAAATATATATCATCTAACGATGATCTGACTTATTTTTATTTATTATAAAAACATTTTTCTAGTCCACAAAAATAATTGCCTCGATAAGCCTGATAAATCGTCTACTTCTTACGAATATAGGTAAATTATGTCTCCTATAAATACAGAACAGTTATGGAATAAGTCCTTTATTCTATGTCTGGCCAATAATCTATTTTTGTTTGTGTTTTATTTTGCCCAAACCACAATTTTACCTATTTATATTTTAAATGAGTTACATGGAACCTTGGCCCAAGCAGGTTTAGCCATGACTTTATTTATGGCATCCTCAATCGCAGTTCGTCCCTTTAGTGGTTTAATTATTGAAAAATTTGGTCGTAAAAAAACCTTATATGTTTCCGAAGCCTTGTTTTGTCTGTTTTCTTTTGCTTATTTATTTGCTGACAATTTGAGCTTTCTTTTAGTTATTCGCTTCTTGCATGGAATTTGGTTCAGCATCTTAACCACGGTTACCGTACCAATTGCCAATGATTTTATTCCTGCACAGCGTAAAGGCGAAGGCATGGGATATTTTGTCATGTCTATTAATTTGGGTATTGTACTTGGCCCTTTGCTCGGCTTGACATTAATTCAGCCGCTGTCTTATCCCATGGTCGCAGGAATTTTAGCTGCCATTATCTGTATAGGTTTTATTTTTTGTTTTATGATTCCCATTCAGACAGAAGCCAAACCAGTACAAACGAAAGGCAAACCGCATTTATCTTTGCAAGATTTTGTAGAGAAGAAAGCTTTGCCCGTGTCAATTATGGCCATGATCATTTCTTTTTCTTATGCCAGTATCATGTCGTTCATTTCAACATTTGCCGAATCAAAAAATCTGCTTCCCTATGCCAGTTTGTTTTTTGTAGTCTTTGCCATTTCAATGATGAGCTTGCGACCAATCACCGGAAAAATTTACGATCGTAAAGGCCCAAATTATGTGGTTTACCCTGCTATTGCGCTATTTTCTATTGGACTGATTGTTTTAAGCCAGATCAACACCTTGACTGGATTGATGCTTGCTGCAGTGTTTATCGGTATGGGCTTTGGTTCGGCTCAGCCCTGCTTGCAAACCATTTCCATTCAGCGTTCCCCGAAAGATCGAATTGGACATGCAACTTCAACTTTCTTTACCTTTTATGACATCGGAATTGCGGTTGGCTCGATCTTGCTCGGTGCGGTGATTGCTCATCAGGGCTACAGCTTTGCCTATCTACTTTGTGCAGTTATCACGGCATTGAGCTTAGTTTTTTATAAAATATTTGTAGATCGCAAACATAATGCAGCCTAAAAAGGCCATCTAGATTCGTATAAAAGAAATAAGCATCATCCTAAAATGGGATGATGCTTATTTTTATCGTAGCGCTGGATATTACTTTTCCATTATTCAATTAAGCTTGGTTCTCTTCCTTGGTGTCATTTTCTTCCGGATTACTTTCTTGCACCATGCTAAATGATGTTGTTGAACCGGGTACAGATTGATCCTCTCTCGAACTTTTTAATTTGATCTGTAAACGCAATTCATTCATGGAATCTGCATTACGCAAAGCTTCTTCATAACTAATCGCGCCTTGATTATACAAATCAAATAAAGCCTGATCGAAAGTTTGCATGCCCAATTCACGGGATTTTTTCATGATTTCTTTGAGTTCATGAAGTTGACCTTTGAGAATATTATCAGCAATTAAAGGGGTATTGAGCAAAATTTCAATGGCTGCACGACGTCCGCGACCATCTTGAGTACGCACCAGTCGCTGGGAAATAATCGCCTTCATGTTGGAAGACAAATCCATCAGTAATTGATTTTTTCGTTCTTCCGGGAAGAAGTTAATGATCCGGTCAAGGGCCTGATTGGCGTTGTTGGCGTGTAGCGTGCCCAAACACAAATGTCCGGTTTCGGCAAAGGCAATCGCGTGTTCCATGGTTTCGGTATCACGGATTTCACCAATTAAAATGACATCCGGTGCCTGACGTAAAGTATTTTTCAAAGCATTGTGCCATGAGTGACTATCTACCCCAACTTCACGGTGAGTAATCATCGACTTTTTGTGTTTATGTACAAATTCAACCGGGTCTTCAACCGTAATAATATGCCCGGCTGAGTTTTCATTACGATGATCAATCATGGCGGCTAAAGAGGTCGACTTACCCGAACCGGTCGCGCCAACCACTAAAATTAAACCACGTTTTGACATCATTACATCTTTAAGCGATTCAGGTAATTTTAACTGGGCAAAATTTGGAATTTCCGCAGTAATGGTACGAATCACCATACCCACTTGTAACTGTTGTTGAAATACATTAATACGAAAGCGCGAAACTTCTGGAACGCTAATGGCAAAGTTACACTCGAGTTCTTTTTCAAATTCCTGTCGCTGTTTTTCGTTCATTAAACTATAAGCAAACAGTTTGGTTTTATCCGCGGTTAGCGCTTGCTGTCCAATCGGTTTCATCACACCCTGATGCTTAATACTCGGAGGGAAATCTGCTGAAATAAATAAGTCTGAGCCACCATATTCCACAACTTTGGTCAGCATATGAAATATTATTTTACGCGCTTCTTCCAATAATTCCGCACTATACATATTTGTTCCCATTTAAACTTACTTCAAGTATTCAGCCATACATACAGTGAATTGTATTTCTTAACCAATTAGTTATTACTTGGTAGCATTTTTATTATTCTGCCTAAAGAAATCATACGACTCAAATCTGTTAATTCTAATCAGTTAAAGTAATTAGTAAAAAATGTATAGAGCATCAACAAAATATTGTTCTAAATTTAAATAGATAACACAAAGATGCTTATAAGCAACAATACAGCCCCGATCAACGGGGCTGTATCAGAAAATAAGTATGTTTGCTAAGAAATATTAGGCACTACGCTTTAATTGAGAAATACGAAGTGAATCAGTAACTTTCAATAAAAGTTGCTGTGTTTTATCCCACCCCAAACAGCCATCAGTGACAGATTGACCATAGGTCATCTCACATGAAATTTTTTGCTGACCATCAACCAGATGGCTTTCTAGCATCACACCACGGACATTGCTATGAATGCGTTCATCTACAATGGTGCGTAAAACTTCTGGTTGTAATAAAGGGTTTTTATGGCTGTTACCATGACTGCAATCAATCACCAAAGCAGGTAACTCCCCTTTGGTTTTTTCTTTAATTTTTTCAATTTCAGCCAAGGCGAAGTTAGGCCCTGAATTTGCACCGCGTAAAATCAAATGCGCTTTCGGATTACCCTTTGATTCTAAAATACAAGGAAAGCCAGATTGACTCATGCCTAAAAATTGATGGGGATGCGTGGCAGATTGAATGGCATCAAGTGCAATTTGAATAGAGCCATCTGTACCATTTTTAAAACCAATGCTGTACGGCATATGGCTTGAAATTTCACGGTGAATTTGTGATTCGCTGGTACGTGCACCAATTGCACCCCAAGCCAGTAAATCATCGAAATAAGCAGTTGCCATCGGGCTTAAAATTTCCGATGCAATCGGTAAACCCATTTCGATAATTTGTAAGTATAACTCACGTGATTGTTCCAAACCCAATTGCATATTCGATGAACCATCTAAATTTGGGTCATACAGAAAACCTTTCCAGCCAATGGTGGTACGTGGTTTTTCAATATATGCACGCATCACCAGAAAAATTTGATCAGATACCTGACTTTGTAATTGTTGTAGTTTTTCAGCATATTCAAGTGCAGAAATCGGGTCATGAATTGAACATGGACCTGTCACCACCATCAAACGATGATCTTTGCCATCTAAAATGTTTTGAATGGTTTGACGCTGCTCGGCAATTTGTTGAGCCAGTTTTGCAGATAAAGGCAATTGCGCCTTTAATTGATGAGGCAAACTTAAAATGGTTTCTTTTGCAGTCGTTTGCGTTTGTTGTAAAGCGGTATTTAAAGCATTCATTGGTCTTTCCTAGGGACTTTTTCCAGTCCAATCTTTTATTTGAGCGTTATGGGTCTAATGGATTGCGAAGCAAGAGTCATGACTTGACTAAAATAAAACCAATAAGAGTTGCTAAAATATGAGTAATTTAATTTTTTCATGAAGTAACTCCAAAAATATATAAAAAAATAAAGCATAAAAAAAACCTGATCAGGGTTGCCGATCAGGTTATAAAACTTGGTGGGCAACCATTTCTTGCCCGAACGCGTTCAGGCAATTATCTAAATTGCCAAAAATAATAACGTGCGTTTGAGATGACGGGTTGCTTTAACATCTTTATTTCTTCAAAAAAAGTATGTGTCTTGAAATTAAAATACGCTTTATTGATAAATTTGACAATAGTTTTATACAAAATAAAAATACATAAATCAGTCAACTTTTACTTATATATTGTTTAAAAATAAAGCTTGGCACTCAAACTTTAATCTAAGCGTTTTTTATTTTTACCTTCTTGAGATAAATTTTTTAATATCTCAATACAGCTGAGTAATTTCTATAAAAATAAAAGACCCTCAATTGACATTAAAAGATAGAATGCGATCTGTTGCGCAGGCTTGATTTGTTTACTACATATAACGAAGGATGTATTCATGTTCCAACATGTTGATACTTATGCAGGTGATCCAATTCTTTCTCTGATGGAAGAGTTTGGAAAAGACCAACGCTCTCATAAAGTTAATCTAAGTATTGGCTTGTACTACAATGAAGACAATATTGTTCCTCAACTTAATGCTGTTAAAGCGGCTTATAAAAATATTGCAGCGAGCAATGATCAGGTCAAGCTCTATTTACCTATGGATGGTTTGAAGTCTTATAACCAAGCCACACAAGCACTTGTTTTAGGTCAAGATAGTCCAGCCCGTCGTGATGGTCGTGCGGTAACGATTCAAACTTTGGGCGGTTCTGGTGCACTGAAAGTCGGTGCAGATTTCTTAAAAAAATATTTTCCTCAATCTGATGTTTGGGTCAGCCAACCGACTTGGGAAAATCATATTGCCATCTTTAATGGTGCTGGTCTGCACACGCATTTCTATCCGTATTTTGATGCAGCAACCAATGGCGTCAATGTGCCTGCGATGCTGGAAAAATTGAGCCAGCTACCGGCAAAAAGCATTGTGTTGTTACACCCGTGTTGCCATAACCCGACAGGTGCAGATTTAGTTCCTGCTGAATGGGATCAAGTGATTGAAGTATTGCAAAAACAGGATCTGATTCCATTTTTGGATATTGCCTATCAAGGATTTGGTCAAGGTCTGGAACAAGATGCCTATGCCATTCGTGCCTTAGATCAAGCGGGGATGAATTTTATTGTCAGCAATTCATTCTCTAAAATATTCTCCCTCTATGGTGAACGTATCGGCGGCTTAACCTTTGTCTGTGATGATTCAGCCACTGCACAAAAAGTATTGGGGCAATTAAAAGCCACTGTACGTCGTATTTACTCAAGCCCTCCCACTACAGGTGCCTTGCTGGTGGATAATGTTCTAAATGATGCTGATCTGACTGCGCAATGGCAGGCTGAACTGAAAGAAATGCGTGAACGTATTATTAAAATGCGTCAAATTTTGAATGAGAAATTAAGCCAGGCCTTGCCTGAACGTGATTTTAGTTATCTGGTCAAACAGCAAGGCATGTTTAGCTATACCGGTTTGACGGCTAAACAGGTGGATATTTTAAAAGATCAATATGCTATTTATCTGGTGCGCAGTGGTCGTATGTGTGCGGCAGGGCTGAATCTAAGTAATATTGATTATGTCGCTGAGTCTATTGCAGAAGTCATTAAAGCTACTGCTTAAACAAGCGGATATAAAAAAAACGGGCATATCGCCCGTTTTTTTTATTTTGAAGAAAATTAATCTTTAAAATGGATGACTGTGCGAATTGATTTACCTTGGTGCATCAAGTCAAAAGCTTGATTAATTTTGTCTAGTCCCATGGTATGCGTGACAAAAGGTTCAAGTTGAATCTCGCCTTTCATGGCATCTTCAACCATACCCGGAAGTTGCGAACGACCTTTCACACCACCAAATGCTGTACCCATCCATTTACGACCGGTGACCAATTGGAATGGACGGGTCGAAATTTCCTGGCCTGCACCTGCTACACCAATGATGACGGATTGTCCCCAGCCACGGTGGGCACATTCGAGTGCTGAACGCATGACATTGACGTTGCCAATACATTCAAACGAATGATCTACCCCCCATCCAGTCATTTCAACAATCACTTCCTGAATCGGTTTGTCATACTCTTTTGGATTTAAGCAATCGGTTGCCCCGAATTCTTTCGCGAGTTCGAATTTTTCCGGATTGGTATCGATCACTATAATACGGCCTGCTTTGGCTTGACGCGCACCTTGCACAACTGCAAGACCGATACCACCCAAACCAAACACCGCAACTGAATCACCCTCTTGAACTTTGGCCGTGTTATGTACAGCACCAATTCCTGTGGTTACGCCGCAACCCAATAAACAAACCTGTTCTGGATTTGCTTCCGGGTTGATTTTCGCCAAAGATACTTCTGCAACCACGGTATATTCGCTAAAGGTTGAACAGCCCATATAGTGATAAATCGGCTGGCCATTATAAGAAAAACGGGTTGTGCCATCTGGCATTACACCTTTACCCTGGGTTGCACGAACAGCGACACACAGGTTGGTTTTTCCCGATTTACAGAACAAACATTCACCACATTCCGCAGTATAAAGTGGAATCACGTGATCGCCAGGTTGAACACTGGTCACGCCTTCTCCGACCTCTACGACAATACCTGCACCTTCATGACCCAATACAGCCGGAAAAACACCTTCAGGATCATCACCCGACAAAGTAAAGGCATCGGTATGACATACTCCAGTATGGGTGATTTTCACTAGGACTTCACCGGCTTTGGGTGGAGCAACGTCAATCTCAACAATTTCGAGCGGTTGACCCGGCCCAAATGCAACAGCTGCACGTGATTTCATGAAATGACCATCCTTTATTTGATTCTTTAACAGATGAGCTACAGTAACCGCTTTTTAATGGCAGATTCAACCTTTAACATGATGATAATATGTACTTATAACTTTATGACTTCATAATAATTATGCAGATTAGACACTCTATTCAAGCTGTCTTACTTTCATTTGCAGTCATCACACTGACAGGATGCAGTTTGCCGATGAATGAATCAAAAAATCAATCTCCTATTCACATTCATGCTGAACACTGGTTAAACGGTTCCAATGCTAATACGCAGATGGTACAAGGCCTAACGGCTTATTTGACGCTGGATGATGCCTTTATCAGCATTGCTTCAAGACTTCATCTGATTAATAAAGCGCAATATAATCTCGATTTGCAGTATTACATTTGGGAAGATGATTCGATTGGTCATCTGATGTTAGCTGAGCTTTTAAAAGCAGCTGATCGTGGAGTAAAAGTTCGATTACTGATTGATGATCAGAACGGAACCCAACTTGATTTCACCTTAAAACAACTGGCAAAACATCCGAATTTTGAGATTAAACTTTTTAATCCATACAAATTCAGAAAATTGCGCATCATTGATTACGCATTCCGTCTAAAAAACGTTAACCATCGCATGCACAACAAACTGATTATTGCTGATGGGGCTATAGCGGTAACAGGTGGACGCAACATCAGCCGAGAATACTTTGATGCCAGTGAAAATTTCCAGTTTACCGACATGGATATTTTGTTCTATGGCACAGCAGTAAAGCAGGCAAATCAAGTGTTTCAGGACTTCTGGAATGATGATTTAAGCTATTCAGTTCAACAACTTCTGGGTGATGCTACTCAAGAGCAACTTTCCAAATTACGTAAATATTATGAATTGACGGCTTTACAAAAAGATCAGCTGAAAAAACGGATTGAATTGGCGGAAAAACAGATCCATCAGCACTTAAAAGACCGTCCCATCCATTGGGCCAAAGCACATTTTATTGCAGACTCGCCGGATAAAATTCGTGGAGAAGCCTCAGGTGATCAACTGATTTACCGTCAGATGCTGAATATTATGGGGGAACCGAAGCAGCATCTCGAACTGGTTTCTGCCTATTTTGTCCCAACCGAAAAAGGTACAGAATATTTAGCTCAGCTGGTCAAAAATAATGTTGAGGTTCGCGTACTGACCAATTCATTCATGGCCAATGATGTTCCTTTGGTACATGCCTTTTATAAAAAATATCGTCATGATTTGCTGCAAGGCGGGATCAAACTGCATGAGTTTAAGCCCTATATCGAACGCAATAAACGTACTTGGTATGAAGTAGTGACAGGCAATGTGATTCCCGCCAAAAATAAAAATGCATCGAGCTTGCACGCAAAATTCTTTGATATCGACGGCATGGTGTTTATTGGTTCATTTAACTTTGATCCACGTTCAGCCAATTTAAACACTGAAGTGGGATTGGTGGTTGAATCAAATCTACTTCAAGATGAGATTTCCACCTCACTCGATCAATATTTACCGCAAATTGCTTATGAATTAAAACTCAACCCGCAAGGTGAAGTAATTTGGCTGGATCATCAAAAAGATGGATCTATCATTGAATATATTCATGACCCTGAAAGTACGAAATTTCAACGTTTTGCCATGAAAGCAGTGTCTTACTTCCCAATTGAATGGATGATGTAATGACAAGTTAATGACAGTGAAATTCATAAAGACTTTTTCATTTCCTTTTGGTTTTTAAAAATATGCTGACTGATTTAAATCAATGGGACTGGGTAATTATTTAATTAACGTTATGGTTTTGACTTATACAAGATAGCATCTCATTTATACATATTTTAGATCAATCTACACAATGATTTTACTCATTTCCTGATTTGCTTTAACATTCCACTTTTCGAGTTTTAACTCACATTCTCCTGATCGTGACCCTCTGCAATGCAATTTTTTGATTTAAGTCGTCAATTTAATTTAAGTGATATTTTAGCGCCCTACAAAACACTGAATCAGCTTGGACAACAAGAATGGTTTTTAGCCAAAGTCCATGTGGAATATGACTGCTTATCTGGTTCTGAAATTCTAGAAGGTCAGGCTGTTTTGAAATCCAGTGAAAATATTCAACTGGAACTGGAATGGCTCATTCAAGATACCGGTGTGGAATTGCAGGTCTTATTTAAAGGCATTGAAACTGAAGCAAATGAAGAAACCTTGCTCTTGGTTAAAGGTGCTCAAATTATAGATAGTGATCAACAGAAAATTTCTGCACAGGCTTTAAGTTTATGGATTGATGGCACATTATTACCGATGCTACCGAATATCCGCCGTGAAATTAAATCCCGTTTAAATTTATGGGACTATGTGGAATATGATGGATAAATCATAAGCTTGATTAAGATTAAGCATATTTAAATATCAAAATTTTGATAATTTTCGATTGCAGCGGTTATTCATGTCATGTTTGCAAAAAGATTTGTCTAAAAATCCAATACAACGATGTGCCCCATTTTTGGTCTGATTTTACTCATGTGCGGGATTTTAGCGTGCATGCATTTAGATGAGTAAAATATCTCAAAATGATGTCTTTTAGTTCATGATTTAATTCATAAAACTTACTTGTAGTAAGCCTATTTCTTTAAATAACTTTTTATAGGCTTCGGCTTTTTTCTCCACAGCGAGTGGATAAGCACGAGATGAAGATGGCATACGATATAAAGTCAGGTCGCGTTCAGCAAAATAAGCTTGAGAAGATTCACCAATCACCGGTTTAAGTGTTCCCTCAGGCATCGAAAGCATTAAAGTATCTGTGGCTTTATCGCCCGTGGTCATAATACTGTGACATTGCGGAATCTGTTGTAACAGCTTAGATAAATCAGTCGGTTGGGCTATTTGCAGGAATTTATCTGAAGCATTGCCTTTTAAGCGAACAATTTGATACGCCGTATCAAAAATTGCAATGCCTTTTTGGTTTAAAAATTCACGGATCTGTTGTTCCTTAAAATTTTTATTCGCGATATCTAAAAAGTGTTCTTTATTTTGAAAGAAAACCAAACCAAAAATTTTCCACATATCATTTTGATAATTTGGATAATAGAATTCCATTTTCCAGCGGCTTTTAGGGGGTGGAAAGCTGCCCATCATTAGTAATTTGGCATTTTCTGGCAGAAAAGGTTCAAGTGGATGGGTTTCAATTTCCAGTTCAGTGCTCATAATATCCCCTTTTTTAGTCTTTAGCTTAATCTAAAACATTTGACGGATTTTATCTGCCACTTGTTTACCCCAAAGTGCATATATTTCCTTACTGGGATGAAAACCATCCGTGGCCATTGCTAAATCGAGTACTTTAAAATGTTCTAAATCGTACTCGATCCATTGCATGTTGGCTTGCTGCAGAATAAATTTCGAAAGATTTTGGTTCATACCTTTGGCATATTGTCCAAATAACCATGCCAATGGATTGGGTAACGCCGGAAACATATTCATCGGTGGTACACCAGATGCAATAATCAATGCAGGGGTGAATTTCTGATTAATTTCCGTATATAGTTGTTGCTGCTTTTTAATCCAGTTTTTAGGTGATGTCAGTTTGGTAATGTCATTTACCCCTACAGAGGTAATGACGACATCAAAATGTTGAGCCGACATACTTTTTGCAGTTTTAAACACTTGTCCAGTGCTATGCCCTGTTTTCGCTTCCAGCATATAAGTTATTTCATATTGATCTTTTAACTGATTCAACACCGCACCCAGTAAAGCATCTTCCTGAATTTCAACACCGACACCTGCCGCCGCTGAATCGCCTAAAATCAAAATGGACAATGGCGATCCGCTTCCAATCATCCCCTGACGGTTTCCTTCGGGTTCTGCTAAGCGTAAGGTCTTTTTTTTGACTGCATTACCTTGAATAATCAGGGATGGAATAAGGAGGATCGTTGAAATTTTTAAAAACATAGATGAAGTAAGTGGTGGAAATATCCTGATTAATATACGGTTTTATGTTGTTAAAATCATTGACCGAATGTGCAGATCGTTTGAAATACCCAGCCCCGAATATTTTTAAACATGAAATATTATCTTATTTCAATGATATGCAAAATTACTGAATATCCCTAGAGCTTTTGATATTTTAGTTGAACAAGCAAAATTTCCTAAATTTTCAAAATTCTTTAGTAAAGAACTTCTCCCC
The DNA here is from genome assembly GCF_004331055.1 of Acinetobacter sp. ANC 4779. NCBI lineage: Bacteria > Pseudomonadati > Pseudomonadota > Gammaproteobacteria > Moraxellales > Moraxellaceae > Acinetobacter > Acinetobacter sp. ANC 4779. Next base: position 49,266 of record NZ_SJNU01000005.1, on the reverse strand, counting down.
TGGATAAATACTCATGTCCCGAATAAACGCAATCCTCAAAAACCCGTATTGCTTGATTCCAGTTTAGAGGGCTATTTTAGAAACCTCTCCTATTGTTGCGCAGGATTTAAAATCCCAAGCCCATGAGGTGACTTAAAAAAGTTATATTGGCGGGCATTCTTATGTAAAATGGCAAGTGATGGTGCATGATGGCTTTCATTAAGTTCTTTGGAAAAGAAACCATTTTTTGATTATTAAATCCTATTCTTAATGATCGGATTTTTTTATTTATACGATTAAAGTCTCATCACTTTACTGATTAAACTTTAAAAAGCTGTAACTATTGTCTCTAAAGCGAAACTTACTATTCAGTAAATATCTTATTTCAATTTTTTTAAAATTTAGCTCTATATCTATTTAGAATAAAAAAATTAGTTTTTCAGTAAGTTAATAAAAATTAATTCATAAAAAAGCTAAACGACTATATTTTTTGGAATAAATTGTCTATGTTTCACATGGGATTCATATTAAAGTGATTCTAATAATTTGAATACGAAACTCTTGTAATTTTATTATTGACTTGGTCAAGAGTAATCAATATGGACTACTGGAATAGTGTTTTATTAATAGCAATCATTGCAGTCGTGGGTCTGAGTGTTATTACCTTAATAGTCGGCTGTAAAATTTGGAAAAATCTTGTCGTTACGCTCATCATTTCAACTCTGATCAGCTTTCTCATTTTATGCGCCATTAGTTTTTTGTGGAGACAAGGTGTTTATGTACCTTGGAGTAACAATAATCTTTGGAATGAGATACTTACGTTTGAAATGGGACTCATGAGTTTTGTCATCGGTGGAGTGAGCACCTTCATTATGATGTTGGGTATTCTTATTTCTAAAAATAATAGATAATTGCCGTTGCTTATTGTGACCTTAAAACTACTCTTTATAAGTTTTCCGTATCTGCCAAATATAAATCCGCTTTTGTAAATCTATTATTTTTATTAGCATACTCACTTAAATTTTATTGAAAAATCTAGAAAAATAAAAGGCGCATTTAGCGCCTTCGGTTTATTAGATCTTTAACCCAACTTATTTACCCATTTTAAAGGCAAAATTTTCATTGCCAAACCCAGTGGCAACCATGGCCATTGTGGCACATAAGCTTTGACTGGTGCTTTTTCAATGGCTTTTACCAGTAAATGCGATCCAGTTTTTTCATCGACTTCAAAAGGCAGTTTCTTCGCGCCTTCATTCAGTTCGGTACGGATATAGCCCGGGAAAATGGTTGTCACTTTAATAGGCGTATCAATCAGCTCGGCACGAATCCCTTCAGCCAAATGTGCAACTCCAGCCTTGCTTGCTGCATACGCCGTTAAATGTTTAGGCATACCACGCATGGCACTCATCGAGGAAATCATCACCAGATGCCCTGAGTTTTGAGCACGGAAAATTTCAACGGCCGCCTCACATTGCGCTAAAGCAGAAATAAAATTGGTTTCTACCGTGGCACGGTTAATTTCAAAATTTCCCTTACCAATACGACGACCTTCCCCTACACCTGCGTTTACGATCACACGATCGATCGTGCCAAAGTCTGCCTTGAAAGCTTTAAACACTTCAAAGACTTGATCGTAATGGGTTACGTCCAAAGTTTTCGCAATCACCTGAATGCCATATTGGCTTTCAAGTTCTTGTTTTAAAGTTTCCAGACGTTCCAGACGACGTGCGCAAATCGCAAGGTTATAACCTTTTTGTGCAAATTCACGTGCCATACCTGCACCAATCCCCGAACTTGCTCCGGTAATTAATATTGTTTTTGCCATGACCGATTCCTTTTCCTATTTTTTTAATCTTAAATCCATGTCAGCAATTGAGGATCTTTAGCTTTAATGAAATGATGCTCATTTAAACTCAGTAATTGCGGCTGGTTTCCCACCAAACGTAATGTAGTCATACTGGTATTGGTAATCGCCCAATTCAGTGCAAAAGTACGATTTGCATTAAGTTCGAGTAATTTTCCAGCAGCCACGGAAATCACCCCACCTGAGGTAAACACCACGGCATAACGAGGTTTGGTTTTTGCCAGTTCATCACTTAAATTTTGTAGTGCAGTTTCTACACGGCTTTTAAAATTTGGCCAGGATTCGTCATATTCATGGTGATATTTACCACCCGTCCAGCGTTCAATGGCACCTTCGAAAATTTTGGCTAAATAGGCACGTGGATTGGCTTCATTTTCGACATCCTGTTTTAACAAATGCGGTTCATTAAAGCGCGGTTCATATTGGGCAAAAACCTGTTGATGATTAAACTCATTCCAGACATTGTCAGTGATGATATGGGTATCAGGAAAACATTCCGCCAAAGCAAGATTGGCGGTTTGTTGATGGCGCTGCATGGAACCTGCAACCACATAAGGTTCTTCCTTCAGAATATGATTAAAATATTGACCCAATAATTTTGCCTGTAATTCCCCATTCGGTGAAAGTTTGTCATAACTTTCTGCGCCAAAGGACGCCTGTCCATGACGAATCAGATAGATCGTGGTCATTTTACTTTTCCTAAAATTTCCTGAAGTTTTGTTTTATATTTCTGTGCAATATCATTGGCTTCAAACTTTTGCTTACCAATCAGTTTTAATGCACGAATATGTAAGGCATGAATGACAATCCAGAAGTCTTTAAATGCCGGATTATTGGTTTGTTTATGATAATAACGATAATAAATTTGTTGCGCGATCACGGCTAAACGGAAGATCCCGAACACTTCATAAAAAGTCCAGTTTTCAGTTTGCAAATTCATCTTTTCTAAATAGTAATCGACCACTTGTTTACGGCTAAACATGCCTTTTAAATGGGTGGGCTGACGACGTGTCGCTTTAAAAATCATATTATCGGTCTCTTCAACCCAATAGGCCAAAGCTGAACCCAAATCCATCAGTGGGTCGCCCAGAGTTGCCATTTCCCAATCCAGCACACCAATTACTTCTGTTGGATTGTGCGGATCTAAGATCACATTATCAAAACGCCAGTCATTATGAATGATGCAGGTATTGGTATCGGCAGGAATATTGTCTTTAAGCCAGTTACGTATATATTTAAATGACGGTACATTTAAGGTTTTGGCTTTTTCATAACGAGCATCCCAGCCCTCAACCTGACGACGACAGTATCCGTCTCCCTTCCCCAATTTTTCAAGTTCAGTCCCTTGATATGGCACCTGATGCAATTCAATCAATTTATCAATGACATTGACACAAAGTTTATTTACTTCGGCTTCGCCAAATTGTAATTCAGGCGGTAATTTTGCCCGTGGGATAATCCCTTTAATGCGTTTCATCACATAAAAGTCACAACCGATTACCGATTCATCCTGACACAGCCCCACCATTTCAGGCAGTACTGAATAGAAAGGCGAAAGATGATACTGCACATGATATTCACGTGCCATGTCATGGGCAGATTTAGCTTTTGTGCCTTTAGGCGGACGACGCAAAATTAAATCGGCATTGTCATATTTTAAACGGTAAGTCCAGTTAGACGCACCGCCTGAATACTGAGTGACAGCAACCTGACCTTGTAGATCAATACCTTGTTGTTTAAGCCAATTTTCTACCGCAACCACGTCCAGCTCTTCACCTTCACGGACATTTCCACCGACATCAATAACTGACATGCTTATTTCCCTAAATCTTCAATTTTAAAAGACTTGTTACTCTACTTATTTATACCGCTTTCATTTTCCATTGACAGGAAAATTTGAATAAAGTTGTAAGAACTCTCATCTAAACAGTATTTTTTAAATTTTACTTACGGTGTGAACCATAACCGCGTTTTGCCAGTTCAAGTTTGGCAATCATGCCTTTATGCACTTCATCTGGACCATCGGCCAAACGCAGGCTACGCGCTTGAGCAAAGAAACCTGTCAGGGGGGTATCACGAGAAACGCCGGCACCGCCGTGAATTTGAATAGCCATATCCACCACTTTTTCCAGCACACTTGGCGCAACCACTTTAATCGCAGAAATTTCAGTCAAAGCTGCCATATTGCCTAAAGTATCCATTTTATAAGCGGCATACAAAGTTAAAAGGCGCGCTTGATCTATGGCAACTCGGGCTTCCGCCACACGTTCCAGATTACCGCCCAATTTTAAAATTTCTTTACCAAAAGCAGTTCGGCTCATGCCACGGTCAATCATCAACTCTAAAGATTTTTCTGCCGCGCCAATACAACGCATACAGTGATGAATCCGGCCTGGGCCTAAACGACCTTGCGCAATTTCGAATCCTTGTCCAGCTCCGCCAATAAAGTTGGCAATTGGCACACGTACATGATTAAAGCTGATCTCGCCGTGGCCATGGGGTGCATCATAATCACCAAACACAGGTAACATCCGTTCAATTTTCACGCCTATCGTATCAATGGGGACTAAAACCATAGAATGTTGATGATGTCGGTCTTTACTTTCATCAGGGGTATGCGCCATAAAAATGATGATTTTTGCATTGGGATCACCTAGACCTGACGACCACCATTTACGACCATTTAAAACAATTTCATCACCCTCAATCACTGCGGTCGCTTGCATATTGGTTGCATCGCTAGAAGCTACATCGGGTTCAGTCATACAAAAGACTGAACGGATTTTGCCTTCAAGCAAGGGCGTTAACCATTGCTGTTTTTGCGCATCAGAACCATAACGCCATAAGACTTCCATGTTGCCGCTGTCCGGTGCATTACAGTTAAATATGGTGGGCGCAATTAAACTGCGACCTGTCAGTTCGGCAATGTGTGCATATTCCTGTACAGATAAACCCTGACCTAAAACAGGATCTGGTAAAAACATATTCCAAAGTCCGGCTACTTTGGCTTTATTTTTTAATATTTCAAGTTGAGTTGGCCATTGCCATATTGTCCAGTCACCACCTTGATTTAATTGATGAACATCGTTCCAAAATGCTGTTTCAACAGGTTCAATTTCACTTTTGATAAAAGCTTTGGTGCGTTCTATAAAATCTTGTGCACGTTCTGATAATTCAAACATGTCGATTTCCCTTAAAATATTGTTATTACTACTCTTGACAACACCTTAGCTTGAAAACCATTATGAACAAAATGATTTAATTAAATAGAGAACTATGAACAGTATTCATAATAAAAGTGCGATTAGCACTACAGTTGATATGGCAATTTTTCACCGTATCGATATTAATTTATATCCACTTTTTATTGCTATTTTTGAGCAAAAAAGTATTTCCAAGGCTGCTCAAATCTTATCTATCACTCAATCTGCTGCCAGCCATGCCTTACAACGCTTAAGACAACATTTGCAAGATGATTTATTCGTCCGTGCAGGCAATAAAATGTTACCTACTCCGTTTGCGGAACAAATTTATCCTGTAATTAAAAATGCCTTGATTGCAATTCAAGGTATTTCATTACAGAAACAAAATTTTGATTCAAGCATGGTGCAAACTTTAAAAATTGCAGTGCATGATGAAATTGAACCGATTATTTTCCCTAAACTGGTGACGCATTTTCACCAACTTAATTTAGCCATTCAGTTTTCCAGTATTAAGCTGGACCGTAAAAATGTGGTGACCGATCTTGCTACTCAGCAAATTGATTTTGTAATTGATTTAGAACAAAACTTCGGAGAAAAAATTCAGTTTGAAAAACTGGTACAAGACCAATTTGTGGTGTGTACTCAACAGCAAAGCATGACAGAAGATATCTATCTGGCCTCCCCGCATATTGGAGTTTCATCACGACGTACTGGGGTTTTAATTGAAGATATTTATTTGAATCGAAAACAATTTTCCCGTCAGATTTTTTTACGCTGTCAGCATTATTCAACTGCCCTGCAGATTTTAAGTCAGCACTCCCAAGCTATTCTTACCATTCCTAAACAAATATTGGTTCATTCACAATTGGCAGGCGGTTTGAATATTTTTGATGTTCCTGTTGAACTGCCTAATCTTGATATGGGAATATATTGGCATAAGGATCTAAAATTAAATTCTCGTCATAAATTTTTAAGAAGTGAAATCTCTAAAATTTTTGCTTAGGCTATTTACTCATACGTCATCTTTTAGGATTTTTAGAAAATGCTTAGGCTATTTTCAATAGTACAAAATAAAACACTGACTGTTTAGCTTTTAAGCCCTACATACCGGGGCTTTCACCTACAATGATCCATCTCCTAGCTGTGTCTATATAGCTCATTTTTAAGGATTTGGATTATAACTTTGTTGCATCTCTCTACCACCTGGCAAATTGTGCTCGGACTACTGGCCCTATGCTTTTCCTATTATTTACTGCATAAAACCACTATTTATTTGAAGGATTTATTTCGTCCTTTTAAGAAAGGCAAAAAATACTGGTGTCGTGTGAGTGCCGTAAGTGACGGCGACACCCTTACCTGCTACCGTTTTAATATAAGGCGTTCTGAAACCAAGTTACGCTTTGCTTATGTAGATGCACCTGAATCAAGCCAAAGCTATGGCAAGGAATCCCAGCGCCTCGTTCAAAGCATGGTAAAAAATAAAATGATCCGGGTAAAAATTACCGATATCGACCGTTATGGACGCTGTGTCGGTGTGGTATATCGCTACCGTAAAAACATTAATGAAGAAATTGTTAAACGTGGTGCTGCATGGGTATATGAGGAATATATCAAGGATAAAAATCATTTACGTTATATGTTGAATTTGCAAAATAAAGCAAAAAAACAGAAAAAAGGTTTATGGAAAAGTTCCCGTCCTGTACGCCCAAGTGTTTATCGTAAACAGAGTAAATAATATTTTTATAAATTCAAATATTAAGATAGAGGTATTTAAATCAAAATTTTAAATACCTCTTAAAATTAAAATAAATTTTTATGTCAAACGCACCAATTCATTTTGTATGAGCTGGCGTAATTTTTTCATGCATAATTTAATTTCAGTGTCGTTAAGTGAGCTAAACCCCAGTACAAAACCATATTCATTATCATATTCATAAAACTGGCTTAGACGGGTAATGGCAATATTGTCTAGCTCTGCACTATTTACCAAAGCTTGTTCAAGTTTATGCGGAATCTCGGACTTAAAACAACATGCGACTTGCATAACCGGATGCTGCTCTTTTACAAAGCAAAATTCAGATAAATAGCATTCAAAACTGGTCATAAAAGTTTGATAACGTTTTAGATAGAGTTGCTGCATTTGCCTTAAATATTCAGCGTAATAGCCGCGTTGCATAAAATTCCCAAGCAAAACCTGAAAATATTGGGATGGTGCACTGCCATCAATATAATTGCGATAACGCTTAAAAGGCTCAATTAAAACTTTGGGCAAAATCATATAAGAGAGTCGTAAACTTGGTAAAATATATTTACTGAAAGAACCCAGATAAATCGTCCGTTGATAAGGGTCTAAACCTAAAATGGCAGTATTTTCCGTTTTATTTAATAACAGTGCATCATAATCATCTTCAACAATATAACTGTTATTTTTTTTTGCATATTCAATAATTTGCTTTTTTCGTCCTGTACTCATTTGAATGCCACTCGGATACTGACTGGCAGGTGTGACGTAAATTGCTTTCGCATCATGAATATCAGCACAGTCCTGTATTTTTAATCCCTCATGATCTAGCCCAATACATTTTAAATCCAGATTCATATGCTTAAACAGTTGGTAGGCATTCGAATAATATGGATTTTCCATAATAATTTTATCATTCGGATTAAATAATACTCGTCCACACAGATATAAAGCTTGCTGGGTACTATTCACAATAAGCACTTGTTCTGCAGATACGTGGGCATTACGATTCAAATTAATATGTTGGGCAATTTGCTGACACAATAAATCATCGCCACTTGCATTATCTTTTAAAAAGATATTTAAACCATACTGGTTTAGCGCATTTTTTTCTGTTTCATACCATTTTTTAAACGGGAAATTGCGTATTTCAGGCATACCGTCAGCAAAAAAATTCAGGTTTTGATCAAAAAATAAATTCTCTAATTGTTCGGTATTTTCTGGAAGTCGATATTCAACCGTTTCAGAAGGCAGCTGTTCTACTTTTACTTGTGCTTTAATAAAAGTACCTTTCCCTTTGATTCGCTCAAATATTTTTTCTTGTTCTAATTGGGCATATACTTTTTCCATGGTGTCACGTGATACCCCTAAGTGCTCGGATAAAAATCGTGTGGATGGGCATTTAAAATCAGACTGCAGATGTAATTGTGGCAAAGTTTCTTTAATGGCTAAATATATTTTTGTTCTTAATTTACTTTCATTATTCTGTGCAAGATTTTGATTTAACAATTGGATAAATTCATTTTTTTTCATTTCACAACCTGCACGCATCCAACTTATTTAGATTTAGACAACAATTAAAAATTACCTTATCGAGACAAGGCATTGTCTTCAAAAATTTAATATTAAGAGTGAATTATCTTTTTGAGCTTGTACCTTTACAGCTTCAGGCAGCCTCTTCTGATATGAAGGCATATACTCTAGTTCATTGCTCCTTGCCAAGAAGAAAAAAACTAAGGAACATTCAGCCTAATAGTAAACTGATTCACCGCACCAAATATGAGAAAGTTATTTAGCTTCGTTCATTAGCATATCTCAATTTTGACTCAAGGCTGTTTTTAAAGATGGTTTCGGTAAATTCACCAAAAACAGATAATTTTTCAAAAAGATGCTCGCTGTACATCAAATCTTCAATCAAATGCACTGCATCATTTAATTTCATACGGAACTGACGACTAACTAAAGGTGCATTTTCATTTGTGATGTTTTGACAAACTCGTGCTAATTCTGGAGTCTTTCTTTTCCAGAATAGTTTTTTAAAATCAATTTCTGTCAAATTACACTGTTTTTGATCCAGTGAAATCGCCTCAATCTGAACCTGGAATAGACCTGCTAACTGTTGTTCTGCATAAGAATCCAGTCCACTCTGTCCGATTATTGTTATATGCTGACAAGCAGGATCAAGCAATGCTTTGGCTAAAGCATAGACTCTAAACTCAACCGCATTAAACTCAGTGGGCACCAAATCCAGACATAGATTCATTTCAGTAATGGATTGCTGATTTTTCAGTTCTAAAGCATCAAGACGAAAATAATGGGCATACACCTGTTCAACAATATTCTGTCTGGGTGCGATATAAATCGTATTCTGATTCAAGACTGCATGAATAAAAGGTGTAAATAAATAACTTAGGCTATTTTCCAAAGTCGCGCTTTGCAGGATGTAATTATGGGATGATTGCTGCATAGAGCGGTTTGCTAGACTTTGCTGAAGAATAGCATCAAATTCGTCAAGAGATTGAATTCCCAGTCTTTGCAGGATTTTTTCCGAATCAATTTGATTCAAGTCAAAAAAATCTAAAATAAATTGGAAGCTTAGACTTTGCAGCATGAACGCCTCGAACAATACGCGTTATAAAATGAATAAACATAATATAGAACTTAAATCATAATAAAGCGGTCTGTTATGCATGTGAAAAGTGGTCTGTTTTTAGCAGACCACTTTTTAAAGTAAATTTAGTTTTTGATTAGATATAGGCCAATTGAATCAAGAGTCTAAATGCCCCAGCCACTAGCGCTAAAGCAAAAAATCCACCAAGCCACAACAGAATAAACCACTGGGTTTGCGAAAGTTTCATATTCACTCCTTAATGATAGCCTTTATCACCAATACGGACTTTATCGCGGAAGACCCAATAAGATAATGCTGTATACATCAAAATAATCGGAATCAGCACTAGCGCACCAATTAAGGTAAATAACTGGCTACTTTCTGGGGCGGCTGCCTCCCAGATGGTAACGGATGGCGGAATAATATAAGGCCATAAACTGATGAGGAAGCCGGTATAAGCCAAAATTACCAAAGCCAGCGTGTAGATAAACGGACTAAGTTCTTTACGCTGTTTACAGGCGCGTAAAGCCATAAAGGTAAACACTAAAACCAGAATCGGGACAGGACTAAAATAGGTCAGTTGTGGTTGACTGAACCAGCGTTCGGCAATTGCAGGATGTGCCAAAGGAGTATAAATACTGACACCGCCAAAAATAATAAATAAGGCAATAATCATCTTCGGCATGAGCTGATAGATTCGATTTTGCAAGTCTGCATCCGTTTTAAAGATCAGCCAGCCACAGCCCAAAGTGGCATAAAGTACGATCACACCTATACCGGTAAAGACTGAAAATGGGGTTAACCAGTCTAAACCACCCCCGGTATATACCCCATTGGTGGTTTTAATCCCTTGAATATATGCACCTAGAATAATACCTTGAAAAAATCCGGTTAAAATGGAGCCGCCAATAAAAGCCATGTCCCAAAGATGTCGGTTCCGTCTGGATTTAAAACGGAATTCGAAAGCCACTCCACGGAAAATAAGCGCCACCACCATCAGAATAATGGGCAAATACAGTGCAGAAAGTACCGTTGAATAAACCAGGGGAAATGCAGCAAATAACCCTGCTCCTCCCAACACCATCCATGTTTCATTACCATCCCATACTGGGGCGACAGTATTCATCATCACATCACGTTCTTGTTGCCCTTTAAAGAAAGGAAACAAGATGCCAATGCCTAAGTCAAAACCATCCAATACCACATAAATCAGTACGCCAACCGCAATAATTACAATCCAGATAAAAGATAAATCAATCATTTGTCATTCTCCTGGTGATTGTCGAGAGGCGGACCATCCAGCTCTTCATCGGTACTGCCCAATGGACGATGCGAGGCTTGAATGACCTTTTCTTCACTGTGTGGTACTGAATGAACAAATTCCGGACCTTTATGCATGATTCGCAACATGTAATAAATGCCAATACCAAAGACCACGCAATACACCACTACAAAAACAATCAGGGTTAATCCCACTTGTTCTGCCGACACCGGAGATAAGGCATCTTTAGTCCGCATCACCCCATAAACCACCCAAGGTTGGCGTCCCACTTCCGTAGTAAACCAGCCAGCCAACATTGCGATAAAACCGGAGGGACCCATCAATAAAGCAAAACGGTGAAACCCTGGACTTTCATAGAACCGGCCAGTTTTTCTAAGCCATAAACCGACTAACGCTAATAACAGCATCAATACGCCCAAGCCGACCATGATCCGGAAACTCCAAAACACAATGGTAGAATTTGGCCGATCTTCAGGTGCAAATTCTTTCAAGCCCTGAACTTTGCCATTCATGGAGTGGGTTAAAATCAGGCTTCCCACATTTGGAATACCTATTGCATATTTGGTTTCTTCGGCCTGCATATCTGGAATACCAAATAAATACAAAGGCATGCCTTCATTATGATTGGTTTCCCAGTGTCCTTCTATTGCAGCGATTTTCGCCGGTTGATATTTTAAGGTATTGACGCCATGCATGTCTCCGATCAAAACCTGTAAAGGTGTGAGTACCAATATCATCCATAAGGCCATGGAAAAAGAGGTTTTGACCAATGCATCACGGCGACCTTTGATTAAATGCCATGCTGCCGTGCTGGCAACCAGCAAGGCTGACACCAAGAATGCAGCCATGGCCATATGTGCCAGACGATACGGGAAAGAAGGGTTGAATATAATAGCCAGCCAGTCTTGCGGAACAATAAGGCCATTTTCAATACTGAAACCTTGTGGGGTCTGCATCCAGCTGTTAGAGGATAAAATCCAGAACATGGAAATACAGGTTCCGACTGCCACCATGACGGTGGCAAAGAAATGTGCCCGAGGACCAACGCGCCCCCAGCCAAACAGCATAATGCCCAAGAATCCGGCCTCCAGAAAGAAGGCGCTCAGTACCTCATAAGCTAAAAGCGGTCCCGTTATACTGCCCGATACGCGTGAAAATTCACTCCAGTTGGTGCCGAACTGATAACTCATCACCACGCCAGAAACCACACCCATACCAAAGGCAATGGCAAATATTTTGACCCAAAATTTAAACAGGTCTTGATAGACCGGATTTTGAGTTCTGAGCCAGCGCCATTCTAAAACAGCAAGGAAGCTTGCAAGACCAATAGAAATTGCAGGAAAAATAATATGAAATGATACGGTGAAAGCAAATTGAATTCGTGCCAGTTCAAGTGCGGTTAATCCTAGATTCATAACATCACCTTTTTTAATTCGTCGATATGGTGAATGAACACGAAAATACACAATCGCGTTATATTGTTGTTTTGACCTGTTTCAGCATACCCTCGAAACTTCTGAAAAGTATGTTGATTTATTATTTCAACATCATTTAAACAGCTTAAATTTCAAATACTGGCTATATTTTTTCTCATATATCGAGGAAAGAAATGAATATTCATGGCAATCTCCGTAAAAATGCTTTATTCGTTTAATGTCTAAAACATGGCATCCAATTTTTTATACAGATAAAGGCGGAGCTCGGCCCTCCGGCATTAAAAATAGCCGCTGTAGCTCGAAATAAACGTGTTTAAAACTCTGTGATGATGTATATGATCATGCTGATAAGAAAAATAATGATATAAAAATTCTAAATTATGTTTTGCTTCATGAATTGGATGAAGAGAAAGCTGTAAAAGCATTGTTGCAAAAACCAGCAGCAACATTTATTTAAGTCATGGGTCTTTTTTTATCTTGAAAAGTTATTTTCAACCTGCTTAATACTTGAATCATCTTATAAAGAAGCGTAAAGTTGAATTAATTTAGTTACCCTGGCTAACTATAATGTCACCTCAACTTAAATTTCGAGCTTCATTATTACGCTGCGCGCGTCTCATGAGTGATGAAATCAATACCATTTTATTGCCCCATCAATTGAATTATTCCTTATGGCAAGTGCTGTATGTGATTCAGTTAAAACAAGGTTGTACCTCGATCGACATTGCCGAGTATCTAAATGTCTCCAAGCCATCCATTGCAAAACGTATTCATGCCCTGATGCAACTGGAAGTGCTTGAACAAGTCGATACTGAAGACAAACGGCAAAAGAAACTGATCCTGAGTCAAAAAGGTATACAACTTTTTCAAATTTGCTCTGAAAAAATGGATGTGTTTGAACAGCAATTGCTCTTGCCACTAGATCAAGATATGCAAAAAAGTACCCTGACTACCCTTCATACACTTATGGACCATCTGCAAGATCTTAAATCAGGTATACAACCATGAATGAAAATGCCCCCCTATGGTCAAGAAATTTTATTCTTGTCAGCGCTATTAACTTTCAACTGGTACTGACCTTTTATCTGCTTGTAGTGGTTATTGTCGGTTATGCGGTAGCCAAGCTCGGTGCAAGCACGGCACAAGCAGGTCTGGTCTCAGGTTTATTTATTGTCGGTACGCTAATTGGCCGTTTGTTTGTAGGCAAGTTTCTGGAACGCTTTGGACATAAAACCACCCTGATTGTAGGTTTAACCGGCTTCCTGATCTTTTCCGGCTTCTATTTTATGAAGTTCGATGTAGGCATGCTTTTACTTGTGCGATTTATGCATGGTTTTATGATGGGCATGGCCTCCACTGTTCTAGGCACCATTATTGCGCAAGTCTTGCCGCCAAATCGTCGCGGTGAAGGTATTGGTTATTACAGCATGAGCAGTACTTTGGGAACGGCGATTGGTCCTTTCCTCGCCATCTGGATGATGCTGCACATTGGTTATGATTCCATTTTTATTGTTTCAAGCATTATTGCGGTGAGCTGTCTTGTAGTTGCGCTGCTGATTCAAGTGCCTAATCTTGTGCAACAAAATAATCCGCTTGATATTTCTGTGCCCGCTGAAAAACCCAACTGGATTTCGCAATTTATTGAATATAAAGCACTACCGATTTCTTTTATTATGTTATTGGCATCTATTTGCTATTCAGGTGTGTTGTCGTTCATCAATTTTTATGCCAAAGAAATTGATCTGGTGGAAACCGCATCTTTTTTCTTCTTGATGTATGCCATTGCAATCTTGATATCCCGTCCATTTACTGGTCCACTAATGGATCGTAAAGGCGAAAATATCATTATGTATCCTGCTTTTATTATTATGGCAATTGCCATGGTTTTATTAAGTCAGGTACAAAGTTCATTTATGCTGTTGGTTTGTGCAGGTTTACTGGGTTTTGGGTATGGCAATATTCAATCGGTTTGCCAAACTGTTGCGGTAAAAAGTGCCAGTATTGAACGAATGGGTTTTGCAACCTCTACCTTCTTTATTTTCCTCGATGCAGGTTTAGGTTTTGGTCCTTATTTCATTGGTCAGGCATTGGATTATATTGACTATTCACAACTGTATTTCTATAGCGCAATGTGTGTTTTAGTCTGTATCATTATCTATTACCTATTACATGGTCGTAAGGCAAGCAAACGCCAACACGTCTCTGCTTAAAAACAAGCATCTAAAAAATAGGGTCTATCGAAAATCACCTTTTATAAAGGCAGATTCAAACAAAGAGAGGTCATATTGACCTCTCTTTTCTATCTTCTTTGTTGTAAAATTAACAATTATTTAAAAACTTTAAAGCGCACTGCATCGTCTATATAATCTTTGTCTTTGGCTTCAGCTTCTACTGAACCAAAAACTAACTGTGCACGAAGTTTCCAGCTTGCAGGAATATTCCATTCAGCACGAACCTGTTCATCTACAATTGGATTGTAATGCTGAAGATATGCACCTAAACCATCGGTGTGTAATGCTGTCCAGGTCGCGAACTGCGCAATCGCAGTTGAATGTTCTGCCCAGACTGGAAAATTGTCGGCATAAGATGGGAACTGCTCTTGCAAGCCTTGAATCACATCCATATCTTCAAAAAATAGAACGGTACCTGTACCGGCAGCGAAGCTATCCATTTTGGCACTGGTTTTCGCAGCAGCGTCTTCATCGTTTGCATAAGACTTGAGTTTTTCTTTCACAAAGCCCCAAAACTTTTCATGTTCATCATTAAATAAAATTACGGCACGTGAAGATTGCGAATTGAAAGATGATGGGCTTTGCTTAATAGCATGTTGAATCAATTCAGTTAAGTATTCTGGGCTTTGCTCTACATTTTTGCCCACTGCATAAATAGTACGACGTTTATTAATTAAATCTAAAAACTGATTCGACATTAAATAAAATCCTTTGATATTTCCTCGGGAAGATTTGAAACAACCTGCCTGCACTATTAAGAAAATGTGAAATATCAACTTTCATAACCATGCAGATGCAAATTTGCTGTTGCCTTACCATATGCAATAATAATTCCAATATCTAGTACATTTTATTGATAATTAAATCATTAATTTTTGATAAAGAGTTTTGCATATAATTTAAACATATCTTTAATAAATTCATCAGTAATAAAAAAATCCTCCAATATTTGAAGGATTTTTACACTATTTCATTCTTTTTTAAAATTTAGCATTCAAGATACTTTGCGATACTTTATGCTTCCAGATATCACGTAAGGTTGGCAAATAGAATTTCTCACCAATTTCAACCAGTTCAGCATCAATCAATGCATGAATTTCGTGCATAAACAAATAATCCAGTTCAACTGTTTTCAGGGTCTTATGAGCTTCGGCAAACTCTCTACGCTTTTGTTGCGCAGCTTTTATCAATTGATCTGCATAGTTCTTGTTTTTAAATTGCGTAATCGCATTTAGACGTAATTCAATTACGCCCCAGCCGCTTAATAATAATTTAAACAACTCAAAATCTTCTGTGGTCGATTCCCAGGTCATTTCATCCAAATTTTCGTCGTTAGGAAGTACGGGAAGCAGCAGTTCCATCACACTCGGAAAGATCTTTTTAAAATTCAAAATAAATTTAACAGGATGCTCGCCCGGATAATCCTTAAATTGCACCTTTTTCTGAACATCTGTTAAATAAACATTAAGCATAATCAATCATCAGCAGTTAATTTCTCGCTATATTGTACGCATATATGCAGCAGATAAAAACCACTGATGATCAATAGATCAGTGTCCAGGCCTTTAGATGCTTATTTTACGTTAGGTGAAACCATATTTTCAGGAATCACCACGGCATCAAACTGTTCTGCAGTCACCAAGTTCAATTCAACCGCAACCTGCTTTAAAGTCTTGCCTTCCTTATAGGCCGTTTTTGCCACTTTCGCAGCATTTTCATAACCGATCACAGGGTTTAACGCGGTGACTAACATCAACGAGTTATGCAAGAAATAATCAATTTTTTCACGGTTTGGTTCAATACCCACAGCACAATGATCATTGAAGCTATTACATACATCGCCCAGTAACTGAATTGATTGCAATAAGTTAAATGCAATCACTGGCATGAACACATTGAGCTCAAAATTACCCGAAGCCCCAGCGACATTAATGGTCGTATCATTGCCCAGAACTTGTGCGACCACCATGGTCATGGCTTCACTTTGGGTCGGATTAACCTTGCCTGGCATAATGCTTGAGCCGGGTTCATTTTCCGGAATGCGAATTTCGCCGAAACCGCAACGTGGTCCACTGGCTAACCAGCGAATATCATTGGCAATTTTATTTAGACTGGCTGCTAATGTTTTCAAAGCACCCGATGCAAATACCGCAGCATCACGTCCTGCCAATGCTTCAAATTTATTCGGTGCAGTGACAAATGGCAAATCGGTTAATGTCGCCAATTGTGCCGCTGCTTTGACTGCATAATCAGGGTGCGCATTTAAGCCCGTTCCTACAGCAGTACCGCCTAAAGGTAACTCATATAAGCCCAATAAAGCATAATCTAACCGTTTTAAGCCATGATCGAGCTGCGCCACATAACCACTAAATTCTTGTCCTAGTGTTAATGGTGTCGCATCTTGTAAATGTGTACGTCCAATTTTAACTATATCTGAAAATTCTTTCGATTTTCTCTCTAAAGTATCGCGTAAACGAGTTACTGCTGGAATAAGCAATTCATTGATTTGCAGGCTCGCTGCAACATGAATAGCCGTTGGAAATGAGTCATTGGTCGATTGTGCACGGTTTACATGATCATTTGGATGTACCGGTTTTTGCGAACCTAAAGGATTACCCAGTTTTTGATTGGCAATATTGGCAATGACTTCATTACAGTTCATATTGCTTTGCGTACCTGAACCTGTTTGCCACACCACCAATGGAAATTGTGCATCCCATTTTCCAGCAATCACTTCTTCTGCTGCACCCACAATATAATGCGACAATTCATGAGGAATTTGCTCTAATTCTGCATTGGTGATGGCTGCTGCTTTTTTTACCAAACCCATCGCACGAATCATGGGACGTGGTAAGCGTTCTTGCCCAATTTTAAAATTTTGTAAACTACGTTGAGTTTGCGCTCCCCACATTGCTTCACTCGGTACTTCAACATCACCCATAGTGTCGTGTTCAATACGTGTCTGCATCATCTTCCTCATTTTCATGTAGTTTTATAGCTGTAGTCAATTTATCGAGTTTTGACATATTTAATGATCTTAATCAATCAATTTTTAAATGTAAATGATTATTATTTATATTGGGGTTCTAACGCCCTTTTAGGGTTTGCTGATAAAATCGCCAAGAGTCCTCAATAATTTGAGTAATTGTACGTTTAGGCTGCCATTTTAAAATTTCACCTGCCTTGCCTGCAGTTGCCCCGATTTGGTCTAATTCAGCATAGGCATAAAATGGCGCATCTATCGTTTTAATTTCGCCCTGGGTCACTTTAGCGACTTCACTCAGTAAAGCACGGATAGACATATTTTGCCCTGCAATATTAAAAGCATCACAAGTATGGGGCTGACTTCTTAGCCACTGTAAAGTCGCTATAATCGCATCACAGCAATCCAGTACATGTAAAAAACTGCGTTCAACGGTACGGTCTAAGGTTTGAGCTTGCTGACGTAATTCAATATAGTCTCGTTGCTTAGCTGCAACTTGTAATGCCAAAGGAATAATATTTTTAGGTAAAGGTGCAACAAACTCGCCTAAAACAGCATGTTCAAATGCACCCGCAATATTACTTAATCTCAAGATCGCAATTTTCCACTCACTGTCTGTCAGTGCAGTATCCCGGATGATTTCTTCTGCCATTTGTTGCGACTTGATATAAGGATTTGGATAAGAATAATTAAAAGGCATCTCTTCTGAGAGGGTTGAACTCGACGCTCCATATACCGCCAAACTGGACAAATGGATAAAAGTTCGCACTCCAGTACGCTGCATAGCGCGCAGCAAACTCATAATGCAGCTGACATTATCGTTATAATATTCCAGCGGTTTAAGCGCTGATTCTTCAATTGATTTAAAGCCTGCGGTATGAATCACCGCTTCTACAGAATATTGTTCAAAAACCTTGTTTAAAGCCGGTGTATTGCGAATATCAATTTTGACAAATGGTACATACATACCGGAAATAAATTCGAGTCGTTCTAAGGTTTGTAAACTTGCATTGGATAAATTATCGACAATAATGACTTCTTGCCCATGCGCCATGAGGCTTAAAGCAATATGTGAACCAATAAAGCCTAAACCACCAGTCACTAAAATCATTGTATACTACCTTTTTCTTATGAAGTTTGGATGCCTCAACATTGGATTGGGCATTCCTCAAGTGAATTTCGATGAGTACCTTATTACTAATTACCTCCGCTCCGACCTCTATATATGCTTGGCATGCTCTGGGCTTAGCACAGGCTTTAAAGGCTAAGAACCAAGCATTTCGGGTGTTTTTTTATCAAGACGGTGTTTCTGTTGCAAATACCTTGCAGTGGGCTCCTGATGATCAACGTCATTTGACTGAAGAGTGGCAAAAGTTAGCCATTCGTTTACCTGTTTGCGTTAGTGCTGCCTTGGCGCGTGGTATTACCGATCATGAAAATGCACAACGACATCAAATTAGCCAACACAATCTTGCGCAAGGCTTTGAATTGGTTGGACTGGGTGAACTTGCCGATGCCGTCCAATCAGCACAGCGTCTAATTCAATTCTAAGACGTTATTTTTTGGAATTTGTTGCTTTTAAAAGGTAAATTGTGTGAAATCTGTACTCGTTATTTTAACTCAAGCCAATCTTGCCAATTTACAAGTGCATGAAAGTTTGTCTGCCACGATGGTGCTGGCGACTTTTGGTTGTGAAGTCAAAGTGTTGCTGCAAGATGCAGCCTTAAGTTTACTCAATTCAGATCTGCAATTTGAACAACTTAAACATGCCTTTAAAATCGCATCCAATATGGTCGATAGCTTTGAGTTTTACGACCTTACACCGGTTTTGGTGGAAACTCAGAATCAAAACTCTTGCTTTGTGATCCAGACTCAACAAGATATTGAATTTATTGAACTGAATTGTGACTTTATTCAAAGTTTTGATTTTGTGCTGTACTGGTAAGAATAAAGAGTGAAATAATCATGTCGAATAAAAGCTTATATTTAGTGCAAAGTACTTTTTCAGCGACCCCTTCTGTACTGGCAAAACTGGAACAACTTCATAGTCCTGAAGATACCGTTATTTTAATGGGTGAATCCGTATTGCAGTTGCAACAACCTTTCTTGCAAAAATTGAATTGCATTTATGTATTGGAAACTGATGCTGAAATTTTAGCGGTACAAAAGACAGAGAATATGCAAATAATTTCTTATAAAGAATTTGCTGATATCTGCCTGAATCATACCCGTTGTATTCGTTTGAACTAATTTGAGATTAATGATGAATTTAGAACTCGATCAAGATGGTCACTTAGTCGATTACACCATTTGGAGTGAAGAAGTTGCTCAAGAATTGGCGAATACTTTAAGTTTAGAACTTACTGTATGGCATTTTGAAGTGTTGCATGCAGTACGCCAGTTCTATCAACAGTTTGGTCATTCGCCTGCGACGCGCCCACTGATTAAATTTCTGATGAAAACGGTTAGTCTCGACATTAATAATGCAGTATTACAAGAAAAATTTAATACCGGATTGGTGGCACGTCATTTGAGCCGTTTGGCAGGTATTCCTAAACCACCAAATTGTCTATAAATTTTAGCTAACGTGTATAAGTCAAAAAATATTCAATATTAGCCTCTTTAAAATCAGTACTGCCTCACTTGACTGATTAAATTTTTATGCCTTTTGTTTCTCATACATGACATCCTTGTCGTGATGGGAAACGTATGGCATCCATACCACAATCCCAATAGCTCATCTATTTTTATTTTAGTTTTAAGAACGACTTACTAGCAATTGAAAAATGTTTTATGAAACAAAACCCGTTCTTCATTCAAGTTTAAGACTGCATTTTATGGCGTTCTAGATAAGTAAAATAATCTTGGGTCAATTCGGGTTTAACTTGCTTGGCATGGATAGTTTCATTACATTCGGAACACACCAGCCGTGGAGTAATTTTATGACCACAGCTTTTATGAATATATTGCATCGGCTTTCCAAAACCCTCATTCATCCAGTCATCTGCCCAATTCGCCATCGACATTAAAATCGGATAAAGCGCCAGACCTTTTTCTGTTAAACGATATTCATAACGCTCTTGTCGTTGCACGTAAGGGGTTTTGACTAAAATATCATTTTCAACCAGACGTTTTAGACGGTCAGACAGCACATGACGGGTTACCCCTAAATTTTGTTGAAAGGATTCAAAACGGCGTGTGCCTAAAAAAGCATTGCGTAAAATCAGTAATGTCCAACGATCGCCAATAACCGATAAGGTTCTGGCGATTGAACATGGTTGTTCTCCAATGTCATCCCATTTCATAAAGAAAATCATCAACAATAAGTTTAACCCAGAAAAGTTACCGCATTCAGCTCGATATTGAAAGGCTTGTAATCTGAATCCACAAAATACCAAACAAAAATTTTATTATATTTAGCTTTTTAAAATCATCCATTGTAGAAACGATTGCGGGTGTTATAAGCGCATTTTATTTGGCAAAGTTATTAAGCTTTGATCAAGAAACCAGTTATAGCTTAATGGCACGTTCTCTTTCTACCCCATTTGCCATGGAACTGACTTCAAATATTGGCGGTTCTGTTGAACTGGTGATTTTATTTACCATGATTGCCGGTATTGCAGGGGTTGCCATAGCAGATATGATTTTGATTGCTTTAAAGCTTAATTCACGCTTTGCGCAAGGAGCTGCTTTAGGTAATTCGGCACCCGGATTTGGCACCAGTAAAGCCTTTATACGCCATCGTGAAGAAGGCGTAGTGGCCTGTTTAACGATGGTACTTGCTGGGGTATTTATGGTCTTGTAGGACCTGCGATTATTCGATTTGTAGTGACTTACCTTTAATCATATACAGTTGAAGCCAATATAATCATGATTGTATAGAGCTGAATCACGCTTCATAAAACTTGAATATTTAAAGCCAAATTACAGGTAAATAAAAACTCAATACAGCCAGACTAAAAACACTCACCGCCTCACAAATTTCAATACTTGCTCCGACTGTATCACCGGTAATCCCGCCAATTCGCTGAATAAATTTGCGTCTTAAATAAATTAGCGTTCCTATAAATATCATTGCAGTTAAAATACCGACCCATGCAAAATATGCAGATGCAACTAAACATAATATGAATAGAATGACCGCACCCGTTTTAGGAGTGAATTCTGCGATTGAAGATCCTAAACCTTTTTCGCGCACATATTGAGTAGTCAAAAATAAAAATAGTGGTGCTAAACGTCCCAATACCGGAAATAAAAGCAGTGCCGAATAGAGTTGGTTTTCTAATACTACATACAGTGCCGACCATTTAATCAGGCACAGAATAATTAAACTTAAAACCCCAATAGGCCCACAACTCGGATCTTTCATGATGGTTAAAGTGCGCTCTTTATCACCAAAACCACCGACCCAGGCATCCGCAGTATCAGCTAAACCATCTAGGTGCAAACCACCTGTCAGCCAGATCCACATCACTAATATCAGGCTACTGAGCAAGATCACCGGCAATGCATGCAGCACCATGGCAATAGCAAATAGAATTGCACCAATCATCAAACCAATCAGTGGATAAAACAGTAAAGATTGACCATTTTGCTGTCTGCTTGGCATTGCTTTCAATTGAATTGGAAATACAGTTAAAAACTGCAAGGCAATAAAAAATGCTGTCATTGCTATTATTCCTTGAGCAAATGGATTGAAGCATCTTCATAAATTGCAAAGGAATTCAGTTTCCCTAATTCTGCAGTCATTTTTAAAATCTCATCCAGTGAATGATTTAAAGCGATACATTTTAAGAGTTTAATCACACCACCATGCGTCACTACCAAAGCATGCTGCCATTCATTTTCCAGCATCTGTATTTTCATTTTTTCAAGACTAGTGCAGATACGTTGATAAAAATCCTGCATGTTTTCTGCATTGGGTGGGGTAAATTGACTCGGTTGCTGCCAAAAATTCGCCAACAATTCTGGTTCATTTTCATAAATAACTTGGGTGGATATGCCTTCCCAATCGCCAAAATGCATTTCCTGCAAACCTGCATCGTAAAAGATAGGTCGTTGCTTTTGCTCTGCAACAGTTTCAGCAAATAAACGACAGCGTTTTAAGGGCGAACTAAAAATTACATCCCACTGCACATTGTTCTGCAGGGAAGCTTGCTTAGAAAAATGCAAAAACTGATCTATAGTCTGCTGCATCTGCGACCAACCCAATTCGGTCAAATCGTCATCTGTAGAACCCCGCAAGGTATGACTTAAAGTCGTTTCACCATGACGAAGCAGATCAATTTTTAACATGTTCAATATCCTGTTAAATCCTTTAGGATTAAACCTTTTCACCAATGACGGCGGCTTGTGCAAAAGTGGCCATATTGTTATGTAAACTGCATGCCAGTTTAATCACCCCTAAAGCAGCCCCGGCACCACTGCCCTCACCCAAACGTAAATTCAGTTTCAGTAAAGGATTGGCGTTCAGTTCTTGCAATAAACGATGATGCCCATATTCAGCCGATTGATGGCCAAACAGCATCCACTCACGAACTTCAGGATTTAAACGTACTGCAACAAGCGCAGAAACTGTGGTGATAAAGCCATCGACCACCATCGGCAATCCGAGCTGTGCACAACGAATATAAGCCCCTGTCATAGCCGCAATTTCTAAGCCGCCCACCGCACACAGAGCTTTAAACGCATCCTGAGCAACATAATCTGTGTGTAAGGAAATCGCTTGGTTAATGACATTTTTTTTATGAATCAGTCGCTCTTCACGAATTCCTGTACCAACACCGGTAAGCTGTTCAGCAGGCTCATTTAGTAAAAAACAGGCGACTGCTGATGCAGAACAGGTATTGCCAATACCCATTTCTCCTGCGACATAAATGGACGCACCATAAGCCACGGCATCTTCTACGCTTTGCCGTCCCAGATTCATCGCTTCAATACACTCAGCTTCAGTCATGGCAACCTGTTTGGCAAAATTGGCAGTACCCGGAATAATACAATGTCGTTCTACCCCTGCATATTCATAAATACCACCCACAGAACCACAGTCAATCACCTGTAATTTGGCCTGGTATTCTTTGGTAATCACACTGATGCAAGCGCCGCCCGTGATGAAGTTTTGTAGCATTTGACGGGTTACAGCTTGAGGATAGGCAGAAATATTTTCTTCCATCACGCCATGATCACCGGCAAAAATCGTGATCCAAGGCTGGTCTACATTGGGACGTGGATTGCCTTGCAAACTTGCCAATTGCACGGCGGTAATTTCAAGTTCAGATAATGAGCCTGTGGGTTTGGTCAGTTGTAATTGATGCTCTTCAGCCAGTTTTTTTACTTCCGCACTTGGCGTTTTACACGTATCCAACCACCAGCTCATTCTTTCACTCCTTTTAAAATCATGGGAAAACCCGCAACACAAAATACAACTTTATCCGCAATCTGCCCCAACTGTTGATGCAAACGCCCCGATTCATCGACAAACTTGCGGCTGATCTCACCCATGGGGATGACGCCTAGTCCGGTTTCATTACTGACTAAAATAATCTCTGACTCTAATATCGGTAAAATATCCAGCAGTTTTTGGCATTGGTGCATCTGAAATTCAGGATTTTCATGCATCAATAAATTGCTCATCCATAAAGTCAGGCAATCAACAAGAATCACTTGATTGGGTTGATCAAGCTCGATTAGACAATTGGCCAGATACAACGGCTCTTCGATCACAGTCCAATGCTCAGGACGTTGCGCTTGATGATGATGAATACGTTCCTGCATTTCGGCATCGAACGCTTGTGCGGTGGCAATATAAGTTACCGCCAAACCTGAATCTTTGGCAGTTTGTTCTGCAAGGTGACTTTTACCGGAACGTGCGCCACCTAAAATGAGTTGCATCATACGTCACCCAATTGAAATTGATGATATGGATAGAGCTGACCTTGCAATATTTTCGCGTTATATATGCCAAAAGTCAGTTGATCGACTGAAAATTCAAAGCTTTTTTGTTCGATGCTGTTTATATGGTTAAAAATTAAATCACTATTAAAATCTTGATGATACAAACCTAAAGTAAGATGTGGACAATAGTCGAGCGGTGCAATTTCATCGCAACTTTGTCCAAATAAATGACGCAATTTTAAAAGCACATCATTTTCATCCATAATTTCGACAAATAAGGCACTTTCAAAACTGTTGATACGGCCTGTTTTTAATTGAATTTTATTCGGAAAATCATCTGTTAAATGTCGAATATGTTGATGCATTTTATCAATACAAAAATCATCATCCCAAACAGGGTTTTGTTCCATAAGGAAACCACAAATAAATACAGTAATGTGAAATTGACGGGTATTTGGTGTGTATAAAAAATCTGAAAAAATCGAACGCAGCTGATTTAAATACGCTAATAATTCTGGATGCTCAATTTCAATGTACCACAACGAAAAATGCTCGCGTCCGCGATGCCATTCAGGATAATCCCCTGCAAGTGTAGGAACAACGGGCGTAGAAGGCTTTAAGAACACACATCAAATCACTTTAAATTCAATTACCTTATTAAAGCATGAATGATATTAATTTTCTCGAGCTGTTGATTTAGTAATATTCAACCAACAGTGAATTATATTCATTTTTTCATACTTAAATCGTGTCACACACATTATTGCTTTATCTGTAAATCTCCATGAACCAACTTGGAGCGCTAACTTCATCAATAAAATCACACCGGAACTGAAGATGACTGCATATTCTTTTGATAATGCAAAAAATAAACAGCGAGTAATATAAACATGATCATTAACAAATAAAATGGATATTGGCTATGCCACTGATATAAACCGGTACTGACCAATGGACCAAATACAAAACTCAAAGCTTGGGTTGCAGTACAAAAACTGGCAACTTTAACCTGTAAATGCTGTGGTGCAGATTGGGCAGCACCTGTGGTAAATGCCGGAGTAAGACAAGCTACAGCTATGCCATATAAAACATAAGCACTTTGAAAAATATGAATATCTGTGGTGCGAATGGAGATCAGCAAGCCCAGCATCATGCACACCAACCCAATCCACAATAAGCGCTGCACAGACCATTGTAAAAACTTGGAAATAGCCGTTTGCATAATCACTAACGATATTCCGGCAATCAAAGAACATTGGGCAAAGTAAATTGCACTCTGCTGGGTCGAATTTTGAAATTGATCTTGTATATAAAAGCCAGCGGTTAGATTTACTGTGACAATTGCAATATAGAGACTAAATCCTAATCCAAACCATCCCATACTGTTACGCAAAGAAAATGCTTGGTTATGGATAGATGTCATACTTTCAGTTGTTACTGGCTGCCCAGAAGGATGAGAAAATCCAGCTTCCTTGCGATCAAATTTCAGGACAATATATAAGCTAATTAAGGCAAAAATAATAAAGGCAACCCATAACGGCGTCAGCATCCCCCAAGCCAATAAAAGCGTTGTTAAAAATGGTCCAAGTACCAAACCTGCACTATTTAACGCTCCAAACTTGGACATGGTCTTGCTACGTTGCTGTTCTTCGGTATATTTGGTCATGACGTAAGTTTGTAAAGCGATTTGTGGCATAGCCATAAAAATGCCCATACTTGCCCGAGCCAACAATAACAAAGTAAACAGTAGCATCGTAGCAAGATGATATTCAAGCCCATAAGCCAAAACCGCAGTAAATAACCCCCAAGTCATGGTCATACCAATAAAACCAACACTTAACAAACTATAAATACTGTATTTATTTTGCTGTTTAGAAATATAGATCGCCCCGATCGCCATCAATAAGGCTCCTGCCGAAATCAAGGCTCCACCTTGCAGTTCGGTCATTTTCATTTGACGAACCAAAGGTGCAAGTATGGGCAAAATCATAGAGAAACAGCCACCATTCGCTAGGCTTGCAGCAATCAGAATCTTATTATTTTGATTCATTATTCAATTTAACCAAATTTTATTTTTATACCCGCCACAATAGCAGCTTGATGAATTTTGTCCATTTTATATTCAATTCATATTTTTCTTTTTTTAACTGGTTGATAATTTCCAGCAATCCGAAAATTTGACCATTATCTTTTTATAAATATACACGGGATAGCACAGATCTTTACACATTAAGGTGAGTTTTAGCTTAGCTTTTTTGAGCGAAAAGACCTGTGATAAATAGTCGCAAGTAGACTAAATCCAACGTTACAAGGACTTTTTTAATTCATAGGTCAGTTTTAATCTTGATCTAAAACGTCTGCAAACTGTGCGCCCAAGACTTTGACTAAATCTTGTGGTTTTATCCCAATATCTAAGCCACGTTTTCCGCCACTGACATAAATTTTGGTTAATGACTGGGCAGAACCGTCTACCACCGTTTTTAAGCGCTTTTTCTGCCCCACTGGACTGATCCCCCCCACCAAATAGCCCGTTAAGCGTTCGGCATCTTTCGGATCTGCCATATGTAATTTTTTGGCTCCGAATGCTGCAGCTATTTTCTTTAAACTTAATTGATGTGCGACAGGCAAAACAGCAACATAGAAATTTTTATCATCCGTTACCAATAAAGTTTTAAAGACTTCGCTGACTTCTAAATTTAACTTTTCAGCCGCTTCTAATCCAAAGCTTTTTGCATTGGCATTATGTTCATATTCATGGATAGAAAATTCGATTTTATTTGATTTCAAAACTTTGCAAGCAGGCGTCATTTTTCGATGATATAAAAATTGAATAAGTGAATTATATGCTTTTTCAAAGTCAATGTTTAGTATACTTAGGCTATTTCAGTTTAATTTATCTTCGTTTTACTTAGTCTATAAATCAAAGCAAGTCATAAAATAAAATAAAATAAAATAAAATAAAATATTTTATATAACCACCAGCTCTAATGACAAAATATTCCTGAAATAATTAAGTTGGCTCAAAATCGGATTTTCACTAGGTTCTTGCTTAGACTTAAATTTTTAAGTAGTTAATATTTATCATGTAAGCACCACGGAATTGAATGATGCTAGGTTATTAATTTCTACCATATACAGATAGTGCACTATGCGGCCCTGCTTTTTCTTTTTTTGTGCTGACCTTAAATAAACCAATAGCCCCTTATCTTTACTTAATCAATAATCGATTTATATATCTATCCAAGAAATCTACGCAAAAGATACACTGTTCTCAGTGTCCTCAACCTATCTTATAAAGGCAAATTAAATAATAGAAACTTTAAAGGATGCCCCTATGAAAACTATTCCAATGAAGAAGATATTCAACTGTATTGCAGTTAGTAGTGTATTGAGTTTTACTGCATTTCAAACTATGGCGGCAATGGATCAGCAACCTTCCCACGACAGCAAGACTCCACCCAAAATGATGCATGACAATCAGGAAAATTTAACTGATAGTCAAGTGATTAAGGTATTAAGCACGGCAAATAATGGTGAGATTAAGCAGTCAAAAACGGCGTTGCCAAAGTTAAAAATGGATCAAACCCGTAAGTATGCTCAGTTAATGATTAATGAACATTCATCGAATGAGAAAAAAGGCCAAGCCTTAGCAAGTCGTTTAAAGTTAACTCCACAAGTGAGCAACCTCAGTACATCATTGCAAAATGATAGTGATAAGATGGTAAATAAACTCACTCATTCATCGGCAACTGACAAAGACTATATGATGACTCAAGTTGAAGTACATCGTAAAGTTTTAATGACCATTGATAAACAATTGATACCAAACGCCAAAACTTCTGAATTAAAAAATATGCTTATGCAAACTCGTACTGCAGTTGCCAAGCATTTACAAATGGCAGAACAGCTCGTTGCAAAGATGAAATAAAATTATAATATAACTGTATAAGTATGCTTAAAAAGCCTAGCTTTCATCAGCTAGGCTTTTTAACAATTTATTAACTAAAGCTTTCTTTCAAATAAATTACTTGTTCAGCGCTTCACTTTATTATTCTTTATTCCATAAACGATCAACTACGCCAAATGTCTTGAATATTTTCGCACGGCGTTTCGGATGAATATTGGCTTTATTTAAATCGCCCTCGTAATGATCAAATACGCGTTGATCCATCATTTTAAACCATAGTGATGGGATTAAAGCCGGCAATAACATGGTTGCATAACCACTTGGCAATTCAGGTGCTTCATCAAAGTTACGTAGCGCCTGGAATGGACGTGTAGGATAGGCATGATGATCTGAATGACGCTGTAACTGGTACAAAAACAAATTGGTCGTAATATTATTATTATTCCAGCTATGCTCCGGCATGGTACGCGCATAAGAACCATCAGATTTTTTATCGCGCATTAAACCGTAATGCTCAATGTAGTTAATCACCTCAAATAAGCTTACTCCATAAAAAGCCTGTGTCGCCAAATATGGAATCACATCCTTACCAAATAGTTTCAACATGGTGGCATGAAAACCCGCACTCATTGCCCAGCCTTGAAACAGTTCATTTTCCTTACTAAAGAAAGATAGACCTTTACGCTTTAAACGGTTTTTTTCAATTTCAACCGCTGATTTAAGACCGCCAAAGACCGTTCTTGGCCAAAACTCATAGAAGGTTTCCCCCATTTTAGAGGATGCCGGATCTTCAGGCGTTGCAGCACGTTTATGATGCCCATAAGGATGCTCAATACGAAAATGGTTATAAAACAATGGCATTAACGTGGCATGAGAAAGATAGTGATCTTTTTTATTCGGTCGATGTGACAACTCATGAGCGGTATTTACCCCAATACCATTAATTGCGCCCATGGAAATTCCTAACAGAATCTGATCGAGCAAAGAAGTTTGTTTACGGCTCACCACATAGCCTGCAAATACGTTGGCTGCCATTTGTAAAGGAATAAACAATTTCACAATACGGTCGTAATAGGGATCGTTCACTAACGATTTCACTTGCTCATCATTCGGGTTGTTATTGTCTTTACCTACAATTGAATCGATACTGGGAATAATCACGTGCAGTAATAAGGGACCACCCAGCGCAAATATTTTTTTCGTCGCTTTCGGACCAAACTGATAGCCGGCCAAAATACCCATACCAATGACAGGTAAACCCGGGCTTAATAACCACCAATAGCGTTTTTTATCGAGTGCTAAACCTGAAGCAGTGGGCAGGGTTTGAATTGTGGTGTGATTTAAATTTACTGGTGCATTCATGCTGACGTTCTTCCCTATTTTTTGTTCTAACGTTATATTTCTAGAAATGGGCCATCAAGAACAGTTTTAAACGTCCAAAAAAGCTATGCAAACGTCCTTGGCTTGTATAGACAATATTTGACCTAAAAACACATACTTGAGTAAATCAAGGTTTTTGATAATTTTTATTAGATGATGACAGAACGATAAGACATGGATGCTTTAAGTAAAATTTTTGATGATATTCATCTTAATAAATCTGAATATATTTATTTAAAACCGCAAGGTGACTGGGCCTATTTGTATCAGGAACAAGATGCCATGATTGGCTATGTGGTTCTGGTGGGCCATATGACGATTCAGCTTAATCCTCATACTCAACTACATGTTGAAACAGGTGATCTGGTTCTAATTCCCTCTGGACAAAATCATTCTTGCCACAGCAGTCATAAAAGCAACTTAGTTGAAACCTTGAATATCACCGAACTTTTTGATCAGAAAAGACAAGAAACCATCGAGTTTGGCAGTGCAAGCGGTGAGCCTGCCCTCATTTTAGCCATTCGTTGTCATATTGATACGATTATGGCGCGACCTTTATTGAATGCCCTGCCACCCTATATTCATATTCATCATATAACGGGTAGTACCGCACCGGAATGGCTGCAAATTGGCTTACATTTTTTGGCAGTTGAAGCCTATCAAATTCGGCCGGGTCGCGACAAAATTCTCGATCATCTGGTCAGTATTCTATTTATTGAATGTGTCCGTGACTACATTGCCCAGTTGCAGGATTCCAATAACTGGCTCAGAGCATTGGCGCATACCGAACTGGCGAATGCTCTGGCTGCGATTCACGGTAAACCGGAACAGGCCTGGACGGTTGAAAGTCTGGCGGAACAATGCTGTATGTCGCGCTCGAAATTTGCTCCTTTATTTAGCAATATTGTGGGTGAAACACCGTTGGCCTATTTACAGCAATATCGTTTCCGTTTGGCATCACAGCATTTACGCGAAGGGCAATTGTCGATTCAACAAATTGCCCATCGTGTTGGTTATTCTTCAGAAACGGCTTTTAGCCAAACCTTTAAACGACTTTTTGATTTGACCCCTAGCCAGTATCGGCAACAATTTCAGTAAATTATTCCGGGTTAGATAGGTTCACATCATTTAAGGTATTCAAAATCGCTTGAACAGGATCTTCGCTATTTCCTGCAAGCAATTTCTTGTGCATGGTAATGTGCTGCATGGCCTGAATTTGTGCAGTTTCAACATTCATCAGTTTTTCAATTTCAGCCGCCAAATTTTCTGGCGTTGCATCACTTTGAATCAATTCCCGAATAATTTTTTTACCTGCAATAATATTCGGTAAAGAGTAATAAGGAATTTTGATCAAGAATTTGATCACCACATACGTCAGCCAATTCAACTTATAAAATGTCACCATCGGACGGTGTAACAGCATCGCTTCTAAAGTGGCCGTACCTGAGGCCAAGGCCACAATATTTGAGGCATTCATGACCTGACGACCAATTTTCGATTCCGTATCTGTATTTTCCATCAAGCAAACTTTAGCGATAAAATCAGCAGGATAGTGTTGTAGCAATGCTTCAATCTGCTGCTTGCGTGCATCATTAATCGCAGGAATCAGAAATGTATATTCAGGGTGCTTATGACTAATTATTTGGGCTGCATCCAGTACCAACGGCCCCAGTCTTTCAATTTCACCCCGGCGGCTACCCGGTAAAAGTGCGATATGTTTATGTTCAACATTCAAGCCGAGTTCTTGCTTGGCTTCAATCAGTGGATTTGTGAGCGGCAGTTGACTTGCCAATGGATGACCGACAAACGCAGCAGGAACATCAAATTGTTTATAAAAAGCTTTTTCAAATGGAAATAAACACAGTACCAGATCTATGCTGGCTTTAATGCCATGTACCCGTCCCTGACGCCATGCCCAAACTGAAGGACTGACATATTGAACGGTTTTTATCGGTAAATTATGCTGTTTTAAGCTTTTAGATAAACGTAAATTAAAGTCTGGCGCATCAATACCGACAAACACATCAACCGGATCTTTAGTCCATGTCTCCACCAAGCCATCACGGACTGCGAAGAGCTTTTTAATATCTTTTAAGACTTCAACAATGCCCATGACCGATAAAATATCCATCGAATAATAGCTTTGGAAGCCTTCTGCAATCATTTGCGGCCCACCGATGCCTTCAAATTCGGCATCAATTCCTTGCTCACGAAAACTACGGATAAGTTTAGCGCCAAGCGTATCTCCAGACACCTCTCCAACTACGATACCGATTTTAAGCTTCCGATTTTGCAAGTGTTTATCCTCAAATTTTTTAAAGTTTAACATAGCTGATCTTTCAAATTAATCATGATAGTGGTGCAAAGCTATTTTTTCTCATCAGAAATAAAGCTTCAATCTTGCCTAATCAACGCCATTTTCTATTTCTTTTTTTAGAATAAGTAAATCAATAATCAAGACAACGACTTATATGAAAAAGTCATAACATATGCACGTTTTTTGATATTTGGCATATAACTATGTTTGGTCCACTCGAATTTATTTTAGCCGGTGTTTTGGTCGGTTTCTGTGTCGGAATTACGGGTGTTGGCGGTGGTTCATTAATGACCCCCATCCTGATTAGCCTATTTAGAATCGAGCCACACATTGCTATTGGAACAGACTTACTCTATGCCGCAATTTCTAAATTCTGCGGATCTTTAGTGCATGCAAAAAAAATGAATATTGTCTGGCCTATTGTGATCTGGCTTGCAGTGGGAAGTATTCCGGCCTCGCTTGCAACACATTGGGTTTTAGACAATTACCTGAGTCAATCAAGTAGCTATAAAGCTGTTTTGACCATGGTATTGGGCTTTATGTTGACCTTAACCGGGGTCTCAATCATGTTCCGCGGTCACATTGAACGCTTCTTTAACAAGTTCCGTAAAGATGAAGCTCTGGATATGACGCAAGATTTAGAAAAGGTCAATTTTCGGGCGAAAGACAAACGTGCTTATATTGTGATTATGGGTATTGTACTGGGTGTGTTTGTCACTCTTTCTTCAGTCGGTGCAGGTGCATTCGGCATTATGGCACTGGTGCTAATGTTCCCGAATTTACCGATGATTCGTATTATCGGTTCCGATGTGGTCCATGCCGTGCTTTTGACTTTAGTCGCAGGTCTTGGACACATGAGCTCGGGTAATGTAGATTTACATTTACTTGGATGGTTGTTAGTCGGTTCAATTCCTGCCATTGTGGTTGGAACTTTAATCAGCTCTCGCCTGCCAGAAAAAATTATCCGTAAGATTCTCGGGATTACCCTATTTGCATTAGGCATGAATTTCATACTTCATCCGGTAAAAGCAAAAGCTGTTGAAAAACCTGCAACTGCCATGATTTCAACTGTTGAAAATTTAAACCACGGTTAAACTATCTATTCGATTAATCTGTTTTTTTCACGGTTTTATTGGTGTTTTGTATAGCAACTCACTGGTTAAATCGTGTTATATTCGGGCTACTAAAAAAACTTTTGTATGATCAAACCAGTGACGGCAATGAATACACTACAGTCAAATCCTATTACCCAATCAGACATCGACAACGTGAATGTACAAAGCATTCAGCCTCTTGTAACTCCTGCTGAATTAAAAAAAGAGTTACCTTTGACTGAGCATGCCTATCAAACAGTCCTGAAAGGTCGTGAAACCATTCGCAATATCCTAGATGGTAAAGACAAACGTCTATTTGTGGTGATTGGTCCTTGCTCAATTCACGATACGGTTGCTGCACATGAATATGCAAATCGTCTAAAGGTTTTAAGCGAAAAAATTAAAGACACCCTGTATATCGTGATGCGAGTTTATTTTGAAAAACCGCGTACCACGGTAGGCTGGAAAGGTTTAATCAATGACCCTGACATGAATGACTCTTTCAACATTGAAAAAGGTCTTCGCATTGGTCGTCAGCTTTTGGTTGAACTGAATGAAAAAGGATTACCGTGTGCCACTGAAGCACTTGATCCTAACTCACCGCAGTACTACCAAGATTTAATTTCATGGTCAGCGATTGGTGCACGTACTACCGAAAGCCAGACACACCGTGAAATGTCTTCAGGCTTATCCTCACCTGTCGGCTTTAAAAATGGTACTGATGGCGGTTTAACAGTGGCTACCAATGCCATGCAATCGGTTAAACACGGTCACAGCTTCCTCGGTCTGAATGATCAAGGTCAGGTTTCTGTGATTCGTACCAGCGGTAATCCATATGGACACGTGGTACTTCGTGGTGGTAATGGCAAACCGAACTATGATGCAGGTTCTGTTGCAGAAGCTGAAAATGCTTTAGCGAAAGCCAAAGTGAGCAACAAAATCATGATTGATGCCAGTCATGCAAATTCAAACAAAGACCCGTACTTGCAACCGCTGGTATTGAAAAACATCACAGAACAAATTCTGGATGGCAACAAGTCGATTGTGGGCCTAATGGTTGAAAGTCATCTTAAAGGCGGTCGTCAAGATATTCCGGAAAATCTGGATGATCTTGAATACGGCAAATCAGTGACAGATGGCTGTATTGATTGGGAAACCACTGAAAAAGCCTTACTCGATATGCATGAAGCACTCAAAGACGTTTTATTAAATCGCTAAGAGATTTAAAACGCCATCTTGATTGATGGCGTTTCTACTTTAACCTTAGGAAAAGTTTTATCTTATGAATGAAATTGAAAATGCATTAAGCCATATCGAGAATTTCCAGTTTATTCACGAGCACCTATTCACCTCGGCTCAGCCCACTGCTGAACAGTTGAAACTGATTAAAGAATATGGCGTAACCACGATTGTGAATCTGGGATTGTCTGATGCAGAGCAGCATTTAGATCATGAAGATAAAATTTGTCTAAATTTAGGCTTGAATTATATTCAACTGCCGATTTCTGCAGAAACACCGTCTGATGACCAATGTTTACTGGTACTAGACATGCTGGCGCATTTAGTGCAAGAACGAATGGTCTGGGTGCATTGCAGCAAAAACTATCATGTCAGTAGTTTGATGTACTTATATCGTCAATACTATATGGAGATGGACATGCCTATGGCGCAGGAACTCATGCATAGCATTTGGGAACCGAATGAAACCTGGACCGGTCTCATTCATGCAGTAGCCTTACAACTGCAAGGTCGTAAAGCCACCAAAGAATTACAACAGTCGCTGATCCATCCAGATCATTTTGGCTGATGTGAAATTAAAACTGTTGCAGTCGATAAAATTCCTTCTTCACGTCCAGTAAAGCCTAATTTTTCTGTAGTTGTGGCTTTAACGCTAATTTGTGTGACATGCACATCCAGAACATCTGCAATACTTTGACGCATTTCCAGATTATTTTTTGCCAGTTTTGGACGCTCACATGCCACTGTAATATCAGCATTATTTAATACGTAACCACGATCCAAAATTAACTGATAAACATGTTTAAGCAATACCCGGCTGTCCGCTCCCTTAAATTTCGCATCGGTATCGGGGAAATGCTGTCCGATGTCGCCTAAAGCCAAAGCACCCAACAAAGCATCACATAGCGCGTGCAATACCACATCACCATCCGAATGTGCCTTTAAGCCCTGGGTATGTGGAATTTTAATCCCGGCCAAAGTTACAAAATTACCTTCTTCAAAGGCATGTACATCCATTCCCTGACCAATTCGAATTTGTGCGACCACTTTAAGCATCCTTAAGAAATAAATGATTGAAATGTTGTATTCACGCTTTCTATTTCGCTATAGTTACAGCAGCGCAACATAGTGAAATTATAAGCGATGATGCTGGTGAATACCGAAATTAATCTCATTAAAATATTAGGCACATTATTCAGTATTGGCTGTTTGTGCTCGACTGTAGCTCATGCTCAAAAAATTGACTGTTCTAACCCGAACACCTCGTCAATGAAAAAAATTTGTGCCGAAAATTTTGCCGAATCGCGAGAGAAATTAAGCAATCATTATATAACGGCTTTTTTGGTCAGTGATGCCCCGGTTCACTTATTGGAAGATACCCAGACTTTATGGTTTAAGCGTTTACAGCAATGTAAAAGTCTGGATTGTTATAAGCAACAATTTGAATTGCGTATTGATGACCTGAATTTTTATACCTCGTTAAATCAGAGTTTAACCAATCATTATTTAAAATTTGAAAATGGCAATATTGCCAGTCAACCCATACATTTACAGGTTCATCAACTTACCAAAGATAAAATTAAAATTGAAGGCATCGCCTACCGAAATCCAAACAATAAACTAGAAACACAAACTATTCCTTTCTTGGCTTATACAACACCCGATAAGAAAAGTGAAATCATGGATAACGAACATGATTGCAAATATCAGTTCGATTTTAATAAAGCAATTTTGTCGGTGAAAACTGAACAGAAAGGTTGTGAGCGTTTTGTGGGTGTCTATCGGATTTATGATTAATTTTTGATTAATTTTTGAATACATTCAGTGGTTTTGGAAATTGACTGTTAGCTAATTTTTTATTGCTTAACATACAGATTCATTTTTTTCTTGATCAAATCCAGAGCTTGTACATATTTGAAAGGTAAATCTGGAATGTTATATGCATTAATATTTTGCCAGAAAAACTCAAAACGATGCCCATAATCGTCTAATGTTTCATAACTCCACTGATCCTTTAAATTTTGATTTGAGGTATCACAAAAAATAAAGTACCACCTTTGATTGCTTATTTGGTGTGACCCCCAATCATAACAATGTTGTTCTTCCACAATGATCCCCGATTCTTCATACAATTCACGTATAGCGGCCTGAAAGATTGCTTCTGATTTCTCAATTGTACCTTTTACAAGTTGAATACCCGCTGTCGGATGTTTGAAAAGTAAAACTTCCAATATATGATTTTTTTCCCGAAGAATTACTGGACAAACTTTGCTCATGATCTTGCATTTCACGAAAATCTTTTGATAATCATATATAAGACTGGCAAAAAAATGCAACATATCACGTTGCACTTTTTAGTTTCTATGTAATTAAACCGGATGTTGTGAAGCAACTTGCTGACTAATCATCACTGCAGTCGCTGCGGATAATGTCCAGCCCAAATGACCATGCCCTGTATTATAAAAAACCCGCTCACGTTTTCCACGTCGAACAATTGGCATCATATTCGGCATCATCGGCCGTAAACCTGCCCAAGGCACTGCATTTTCCGTACTGATATCAAAATTTTTATTCACCCAATCGACCAAGGGCTGGATTCTGTCTGCGCGAATATCGCGGTTATAACCATTAAATTCTGCCGTTCCTGCAACGCGTAATCGATCTGCACCTAAACGTGAAGTCACAATTTTAGAGCTTTCATCCAGTAGGCTGACCCATGGAGCATTCTTGATGCTGTCTTCATTATTTAAATCTAGCGTAATGGAATAACCCTTGACTGGATATATATTGACTCGATCGCCCAGTAAATTTGCCAAGTGATAACTTCCCACCCCTCCACATACCACTACAGCATCCGCTTCCAATGATTCAACTAGCGCTGCATCTAACAGCATATTTTCATTACTGGCACGGTAAAGCACTGTGACCCCATTAGCATGATGTTTTACATCACTCACTTCCATACCAAACATATATTTCACACCATATTTTTCAGATGCCTCGGCAAGCCCCTTGGTAAATTTATGAATATCACCTGTGGCATCTCCGGGACAGTAAAAACCGCCATAATATTCACCCTTCAAACTTGGCTCTATGCTTTTAATTTCATCTGGTGTAATGGCAATGCGCTCTAGCCCCCCATTAATCAGCAGAGTATTCACCCGAGTCGCCACGTCGTAATCCAGTTTGCTATGGTAAAAATGCAGAATTCCGCGCTTTTCCAAATCAAACTGAATATTTTCCTGTTCAGCCACAGCAAATAAACGTTCACGGGCCAATAGCGCCATTTTCACAGTATCGCGAGTGTTGGCTTCATAATTTTTAATATTGCCCAGAAACTCCATTAACCAGCCATATTTATGCAAGTCAAATGAAGGATTGATTAACAACGGTGCATTTTTATTCGACATCCACTTGATACCTTTCAGTACCGTGGCTTTTTGATTCCAGACTTCTGCATTACAGGCAGAAAGCTGTCCACCATTGGCAAATGAGGTTTCCATGGCAGGATACAAATGTTTATCCATCACGGTAACTTTATAACCCAATTTCGCCAATTCATAAGCAGAGGTCACGCCAGTAATGCCTGCTCCAATCACAACGATATGACACATACGACTCTCCTTGGAAATGTACATACATTTCTTATGAGCCCCATCTGTCATTGATACCTGAGAGCTTCGATCATGACGTTAAAATCTTAACGCTGACCATCCCCTTCGGTGAGCATAGTTAATATGCTTCTCTCCAGATTTTTGAAATTATTACAGTCCTTTTGCCTGAGAGTTTCCGGGGTCGTTGCTCCTTCGGCGTGTCCACAGAAGAACATCTCTCCTGCAATAATTGCTTATATTAATATGAGCAAATTTTGTACCATTCGCGAGCATTAAATTCAATTATTTGTTAAACAGTGTTATTACAATAAAAATAAATATTTATTTCAATCACTTAAAATTAAAACCAATTTAATTTTATTTTTAACTTAGGCTATTTACTGATTAGATGCACTGTTTTGAACATTTAATCTATATTGCTTTTAGCACCAACTTAGCCATATGTTGTAATCGCAGATCGATCAACGGCTGCCCTACATTTGCATGAATGGGATAGGCCGCTGTATGCTGCGTTTTAACATATCCACATCGTTCATAGTATTGAATCAGTTCAGTTCTTGCATCGAGTACGAACATTTCATAATAGTTAAATGCTGGAAAAATTTCTAACGTCTTTTTTTCCGCATATTCTAAAATTTGTTTTCCAATACCCTGATTTTGCCAATCTGAAGCTACACAAAAAGTGCCTATTTCAATGCTATTTTGCTGAAAAGTTAAACCTATACATGCAACAATCTTAAATTTAAAATCTTCAATAATTTCAGCAACAGCTAAATAAAAATTCTGTTGCTCCAAAATATCCAATAACTGCTGTTGATTGATTCGATCTCCCGCGACAATATCCTGCTCACTGGTCCAACTAGAACCCGTATGCATGCGATAGGCCTGATTAAGTAAAAGTACTAAATGGTCAATATCACCTGTACTTGCTCATCTATATTGTAATTGATGCATTATTTTTCTAAATATTTGAATTTGAATAAAATATCATAAAGTATCATCCAACAAAATTCTATCCATAAAAAAACCAGACTTTAAGTCTGGTTTTTTTATCATTACAGTTCGTCGCCTTAACGAGTTACTTAGATTTAAATAGGTGCAAACGGCATAACCACATCAGCATTTTGTGCCCGATGACGCATGAAATGATCCATCAATACAATCGCAAACATGGCTTCAGCAATTGGTGTCGCACGAACACCGACACAAGGATCATGACGACCTTTGGTCAATACATCCGTATCTTCCCGGTCGATATTAATGGTTTTACCCGGCGTGGTAATACTTGCAGTGGGTTTCAGTGCAATCGCCACACGAATGGTTTGACCACTTGAAATACCACCGAGAATCCCACCGGCATGATTGGCCAGAAAACCGTCTGTGGTCAATTCATCCCGCGATTCATGACCAAACTGTTCAGCAACGCCAAAACCATCACCAATTTCAACGCCTTTAACTGCATTGATGCTCATCATGGCATGTGCAATATCAGCATCTAGACGATCAAATACCGGCTCACCCCAACCCACTGGAACATTTTCGGCAAGAATTTCAAGCTTCGCACCACAACTGGTACCCTGTTCACGCAGTGAAGTGACTAAAGCTTCAAAACGAGGTACAGCTTCAATATCACCACAGAAAAATGGATTGTTTGGAACTTCATTCCAATCCAGTGTATTGGCTTTTTCTGTACCAATTTGAGTCACGTGACCACGAATGTTAATACCAAACTTTTCAGCCAGATATTTTTTCGCAATTGCACCTGCCGCCACACGCATTGCAGTTTCACGCGCACTTGAGCGACCACCACCACGGTAATCACGGAAACCATACTTTTGGGTATAGGTATAATCGGCGTGACCCGGACGGAAAGTTTGTGCAATATTGCCATAATCTTTCGATTTTTGATCTGTATTACGAATCAATAAACCAATCGATGTCCCAGTGGTTTTACCTTCAAATACACCAGAAATAATTTCGACTTCATCCGGTTCTTTACGCTGTGTAGCGAATTTAGAGGTGCCTGGTTTGCGGCGGTCTAAATCTTTTTGTAAATCTGCTTCAGTCAGTTCGATCCCAGGCGGCACACCATCGACAATTGCCATCAGGCCAACGCCATGAGATTCACCACAAGTCGTTACACGGAACAGTTGCCCAATACTATTACCTGCCATGTTTACAACTCCTTATGCTTGAACAGATTGTACAAATAAATCACGATATTTGCGGCATTGCTCTGCTGTTAAAGCAAAAACACCCGAACCACCTTTTTGGAAAGTCAACCAATGGAAATCAACAGTATTAAAGTTTTGTTTCATAGCCCATTCAGAATTACCCACTTCAATGACAATCAAGCCATCTTCAGTCAAGTAATCTGCAGCTTGCGCCAGCATTTTACGCACTAGATCCAAACCGTCTTGACCGGCAGCAAGTGCTAGTTCTGGTTCATGTAAAAACTCTGCCGGCAAATCTGCCATATCTTCTGCATCGACATAGGGAGGATTCGACACGATTAAATCATATTGATTTTCAGCAGGAATTTTTGCAAATAAATCTGATTCCAACAATGCAACCTGATACTGCATATTGTGATGTTCAGCGTTAATCGAAGCCACTTCTAAAGCTTCTTTCGAAATATCGGTCGCATCCACTTCAGATTCTGGGAAGGCATATGCCAAGGCTATCGCAATACAGCCCGAACCGGTACACATGTCTAAAATACGGCGTGGCATTTTAGGATTTGGATTTTCAGGAAGATTGTTTAAAGCTTCACGTACTGAGCCGTTTTCATCTAGGCAGTACGGTGCAAAACGTTGATTAATCAATTCTGCAATCGGTGAACGCGGAATAAGCACACGTTCATCTACGTAATAAGGTTTATCGCAGAAATATGCAAGATTCAACAAATATGAAGTGGGCACTTTTTCATTGATACGACGTTCAAGTAAACTGATAAATTCAGCTTTTTCACTTGGCAGTAATTTCGCATCTAGAATTTCCGGATTGGCGCTCCAGTCCAATGCCAATGTTTGCAATACTAAAGCCGAGCTTTCTGCAAAAAAGTCTTCAGTACCTTGACCTAAGTGTGCATCGTATTGACGTAGAGCTGAAACACCAAAACGGATAAAATCACGAATGGTGGTTAGGTTTTCAGCGGCTTCCTGTAAATGTTCAGGGCTAATAGTCAGTTGATCCACTTAAGGCGTCTCCAAGGTCAAATTTTTTAAAGCGCCTTATGATACCTTGTTTTAGCGGTTTTTTATAATGTTTCAATCAGCTTCAAAACAATTATCTATAGGCTAATTGCTTGGTTTGATAATAGTAAGCTCGCTCCATTGTCATTTCTAATACGCATTTTGCTTGTCGAAGCTCTATCGATGCAGAGGTTACATTGTAATAGCATTGTTGATTAAGACGGCTTTCCCAGAGTTGATGTTGTTGCTTCACACTGCTTTGACTATCCCCACTATTTTTTAAATAATTTTTATAGTATTTGTTTAAAAGTTTTCCCTGTGTTTTTAACTCTTTATCCACACAATTTTTGACTGTAGCAGTTTGACCATAAGAGGTGTTTAAACATTGGTTATATTGGTCAGAATATCCCTGTGCTAAAACCGAGCTTGAACCCAGAGCAGCCGCACTAAAAATCACTGGCAACAAAAATCGCATAATATTCCCCTGTCTTAAATGACTCAATTTTAAATACTATTGTTTTGTTTATTCAGAGATATTACAACAATCATGTATAAATTCCTATAACACGGCAGTTTAAGCCCGTAGCCGATAAAAAACTTCCTTACCATTACACATTGAATCTG
The DNA here is from genome assembly GCF_004331055.1 of Acinetobacter sp. ANC 4779. Taxonomy (NCBI): domain Bacteria; kingdom Pseudomonadati; phylum Pseudomonadota; class Gammaproteobacteria; order Moraxellales; family Moraxellaceae; genus Acinetobacter; species Acinetobacter sp. ANC 4779. Next base: position 7,673 of record NZ_SJNU01000005.1, on the reverse strand, counting down.
CGCCAAATGCCCTTATATAGTTTCTATTCTTTTTCTAAATATTTATTGTTATGAGCTACAAACACAATAATTTAATGGCAATGCGCCAAAACTATTGGAATGACACAGATTCAGTCCAAGTTGAAAGCGAGAAACAGTTCTTTCAGCAAACTTTAATTGAACATGATATCTATACATCTCCATCAGAAGATGATGCCAAATATCTGTTCTTTAGCCTACCCAGTATTATCATCGTCAAAGGTTATGCTTTAGGCTTTAAACATGACAGCGTTCAAGCCATGATTTTTAAACATATTCACGATAATAAAACCGTATTGAAGCAAAAAAGTGACATTAAAATTCAGTTCCGTATGTAAATATTTATACCCATAAATGCTTATTTCATGTGCTCAAATTTCCTTAAAGTCCAATAAAGTGTTGTGACCAATTGATCTTACTCAGGTGAAAAACACCCACCTCCTACAAGACTCACGCTTTTTATTGATAAATAAATTAAATATTAAGCATATTAAGGCGCTGTACCGCAGGTTGAACTTTTTTAATACGTGAATACGCGGTAATATCCGCTACAATAAACTATTCTGCGACTTGCTGATTAAAGGATTTTGTTTAATGTCAGATCAGAACGATAAGCTTAAACAACTCAAAACTTCCTCTATGGATCGACGCTTATCTATCGCTAAAGCTTCATTACTAGCAGGAACACGTTGGGCTGCCTCTAGCGCGACTACCATGTTTTCCAATGAAGCTGATAAAGACAAGAAACGTAAAAAAGCCATGAAAGAACAGGCCAATTATCTTGTTTCAGAAATTGGAAAACTGAAAGGTTCTATCGTTAAGATTGGGCAAATGATGGCGCTGTATGGTGAACATTTTTTACCTGAAGAAATTACTCAAGCGCTGAATACTTTAAATAATCAAACCATTGCTCTTGCATGGCCCGCAATTAAAGAACATTTAGAACAACAATTGGGTACCAAACTCAATGATTTAACCATTGATCATGAACCACTCGGCACCGCATCGTTAGCGCAAGTCCATCGTGCTACGCGTAAATCAGATGGTTTGGAAATTGTCCTTAAAATTCAATATCCAGGTGTAGCCGCTGCCATTGATTCGGATATGAGTCTATTTAGAAATATGCTCAAATTAACCCGTATGGTGCCGCAAACACGTGAATTTGATCAATGGTTTGATGAAGTTCGCGAAATGATGCATCGTGAAGTCGATTATGGTATTGAAGCGGCAACAACACGTCGTTTTGCCGAGCGCTTAAAAGATGATCCGCGCTATATCGTTCCTCAAATTGTTGATGAATATTGTACCGATCAAATTCTGTGCATGACTTTTGAACGCGGTGTCCCGATCAATAGCCCTGTCATGCTCTCTCTACCTCAAGAACGTCGTAATCAAATCGGGGAAGCTTCACTCGAGATTGCAGTACGGGAAATATTTGAATGGGGTGAAATGCAGACCGATCCAAATTTTGGTAATTATTTGGTTCGTTTGGGAAATGGTCAAGACAGCCAAGATAAAATTGTCCTGTTAGATTTTGGAGCGATTCGTCAATTTGATGAGCACTTGCTGAGTGTTGCACGCAATTTAATCCAAGCAGGTTATCATCACGATAGTGATGAAATGGTTCGTGCCATGACCGGCTATGAATTCTTTGATTCAATTCCGCAAAACATTAAACCTGATATGGCAAAAGTGTTTTTACTCGCCACTGAAGCCTTTAGCACAACAGCAAATAATCCTGACTTGCCTGAAGGCGTTATGGATGAGCAGCAACGCTACGATTGGAAAAAAAGCCAATTGCATAGTCGTGTAATGCAACGTGCCTCAAAATCGATGGCATCGCGTTATTTCAGTGTCCCACCGAAAGAATTTATGTTTATTAGCCGTAAATTCATTGGCGCATATACCTTTATGACCGTGATCGATGCAAAAACCAATGTGCGCCAAATGGTCACAAAATTTTTATAATCATTGCTGACTAGGATGACATTATTGTCATTCTAGTCAATCTTTACTTTCCGACCCGCTTTTATAACAATTAAAAATAAATATTATTCAATTATTTAATAAATTTAGAATTCATTTTAAACCGTTCATCCAAGTCAATTTAAACTGTCAGTCACGACATAGTTATTTCGATCTTGCCATGTCAGCATAAAAATATAAAGAATCGAAAATTGATGGACAATAACAATGACCAATATGGTAAATAAAGCACAAGGATTTGGGCTATCACTGATCACTAAAATTGCCGGTAGCGAGGTTCTTGATCAATTCAAACTACGTAAATTTATTGAAAAATCTTTATATCAGGGTTCAAAAATCGGTTTTAAAACATTAAGTAAAACTCAAAAGGTATTTAAGGCAGATTCACATGTCAGCAAGCAACGCTTACCGAATCAACACAAATCATTATTTGACTTAAGCCTGACCGAAGAACAACAAATGACCTGCGATGTGATGGATCATTTTGCATCAGAAGTGCTTTATCCATTGGCAAATCAAGCTGACCAAGATGAAAAGTTTCCCGTGGCACTATGGCAACATGCAACAGACTTGGGACTAAACGACTACGCACTTCCCGAATCTCTGGGTGGTGTAGCAACTGAAAAAAATATTCTCAGTAACATCTTAATCGCTGAACATTTAGCCAAAGGGGATTTCAGTTTAACGGCAGGCTTACTTTCAACATTTAGTGTGATAAATGCAATCACCCAATGGGGTTCGGAAAAAATTCAGTCCACCTATTTGCCTGGTTTTGCAAATGATCCAGATATTCACGCGACATTTGCGGTACAAGAAGCAACCGCTGCATTCAATCCTTTCAAGCTAAAAACCAAAGCGAATTCAATGGATGGGAAATACACCCTTCATGGAGAAAAAACTTTAGTTTTATTGGGGGAAACTGCCGATCTATTTCTGGTAAATGCTGAACTGAATGGCTCGCCCGAAGTGTTCATCGTAAAACGCGACAGCAGTATTACCGCAAAAAAAAGTTCAGCAATGGGCCTAAAAGCTGCTGAAACTGTAACCTTACACTTCAATCATAGCCCTGCTGAATTATTAGGTGATGATGACTTTAATTATTCTACTTTTTTAGATTTAGGCAATTTAATGTGGTGTGCGATGGCTGTGGGAACCTGTGAAACAGTAAAATCTTACTGTATTCAATATGCCAATGAACGTACAGCTTTTGGCGAACCTATTTCACATCGCCAAAGTGTGGCTTTCATGATTGCAGATATGGCGATTGAAATTGATGCCATGCGTATGTTGATTCTAAATGCTGCCAGTCTGGCTGAGGCTGGCCAGCCTTTTCATCGTGAAGCCTATCTAGCGCGTTTACTTTGCGCCGAGAAATCCATGAAAATTGGCACCGATGGTGTGCAAATTCTGGGTGGTCACGGATTTACCAAGGAACATCCAGTTGAGCGTTGGTATCGTGATTTACGTGCTACAGCGATCTTACATTCAGGCTTACATGCTTAATCTGTAAAATAAGGAATTAATGCAGATGAATTTACAAAATCCTAAAAAATTTAAAATGTTGATCGATCAAGCTCATGAATCGGCTTTAAATGTATTACGCCCTATTTCACGTAAATATGACAAAGCCGAACACAGCTATCCCAAGGAACTCGACATGTTTGCCTCACTCATTGATGGTATGAATGAGGGTGGAGAAGGCATCAATGCCGGAGCCGCTGTCGGAAAACGTGGCAACACAGAGGTCGGAAATAAAAATGGCGTCAATATGTCTACGGTACTTGGAGTGATCGAGATGTGCTATGGAGATACGGGATTATTGCTGAGCATGCCACGTCAAGGTTTAGGAAATTCTGCCATTGCAGCGGTTGCAAATGACGAGCAACTGGATCGATTTAAAGGAACATGGGCGGCAATGGCGATTACTGAACCCAGCTGCGGATCAGACTCTGCTGCCATTCGTACTACAGCTACAAAAGACGGTGATGATTACATCTTAAATGGCGAAAAGATTTTCGTAACTTCTGGTGAGCGTGCAGACTCTGTTGTGGTCTGGGCAACTTTGGATAAAAAACTTGGACGTGCCGCCATTAAGTCCTTTGTCGTTCCAAAAGGAATAGCTGGCATGAAAGTAGAACGTCTGGAGCATAAATTGGGGATCAAAGCATCCGACACGGCTGCCATCAGCTTTATTAACTGCCGGGTGCCTGCAGAAAATTTGCTGGGTCATACTGGAATTGATGTTGCCAAAGGTTTCGCAGGTGTAATGGAAACTTTTGACAATACTCGTCCTTTAGTTGCTGCAATGGCGGTCGGTTGTGCAAAAGCCTCTTTAGAAAGAATTAAGCAAATTTTTAAAGATCAATTAGATGAAAATTATGCTACTCCTTATTTGCAAACCTCTTATATTGCAGCACAAATTTATCGGATGGAAGCAGAATGGGAAGCGGCTCGCTTACTGACCATGAAAGCAGCTTGGATGGCAGATAATAAAAAGCCCAACTCACGTGAAGCTTCCATTTCCAAAGCAAAAGCTGGAAAAATGTGTAATAAAATCACCTTAAAATGCGTGGAACTTGCTGCAAGTGTGGGGTATAACGAAGAGGAATTATTGGAAAAATGGGCGCGTGACTCGAAAATCCTCGATATTTTTGAAGGCACCCAACAAATACAGCAACTGATTATCGCCCGTCGTGAATTGGGCAAGAGCTCAACTGAATTAAAATAAGTTTTATACATTTTCTTTGTATAAAAAACGCATAAGAGATGGATTTTTATTAGGTATAAGGTTATAAAAATCCATCTATTTTTTTTATTTCTATATTTAAGTTTATGTATCAAGTTAGGCCTATTCAAGCACAAGATAATGCTGCAATTGCACGTATCATTCGCGAAGTTTCCCAAGAATTTGGACTTGCTCCTGAATCAGGTTTTGCTGTAGCTGATCCAATTTTAGATAATTTATACACAGTTTATCATCAACCTAATGCTCAATATTGGGTGATTGAAAATGATCAGGGAGAAATTTTGGGTGGCGGTGGTTTATCTCCTTTAAAAGGTGATCCCTCGATTCTGGAAATTCAAAAAATGTATTTTTTACCTGAAGCTCGAGGCTTAGGATTTGCCAAGCATCTGCTGGAAAAAGCTTTTCAGTTTACTTTACAGCATGGTTTCCAATCTTGTTATTTAGAAACCACCAAAGAACTTTGGCAAGCAGTTAAGCTTTATGAAAAATTGGGTTTTAAGTATTTAAATCATCCCAAAGGTAACACTGGACATAGTCATGCATGTGAAATCTGGATGGAAAAAAGATTGTAATTTTTGGATATTTTTAAACATCTCTTCGCTCTAAAATAATACTTTTTTAAATTGAGATTTGTTCTATCAATTTATTTTATTAATATCTGATGTGAGCATTTGCTTACATGGAAAGTATTTATTGACGCCTATGCTACAGCCATTATTAGTCTTAAAATAAAAATATCAGGAAGCAGGATGTTTCCATAATAAAAACAATAAACGATGTAAGCAGGATGCATAAAGGTAAAACAGGAGTTATTCCTTGTAACTAATATGAATAAGCCCCGTCACGATGATGGGGCTTATTTTTGTCACGAATTTTCAAACCTTAACAAGAATAAGCCAAAATCTGTACAGCTTCATTAGTTCAGCTTGTTAATGTTGATCTTTCAATAAGTAATTCAGGATCACTAAAATGACTAAGAAAGCCTTATTTATTACTTCCAATGTGGGCGTAGAACAAGATGAGCTGATTAAACCGTCTGAATATTTACAATCAAAAGGTATTGAAGTGATTCATGCCGCAGAAGAACAAAAGGATGTTCAAACTGTTAAGAGTGATAAGGAACCTGCAACCGCTTATACTCCGCAAACAACTTTATCTAAAGTCTCTCCAGAAGATTATGATATTTTGGTTATCCCTGGAGGAACAGTTAATGCAGACACTTTACGTTTAAATGAAGATGCTCATAAAATTATTCAGCACTTTACAGATAATGCAAAACCGATTGCTGCCATTTGTCATGGACCGTGGGTATTAATTAATGCTGAAAGAATTAAAGACAAAAATTTAACTTCTTATAAGAGTATAAAACTAGATTTAGAAAATGCGGGAGCTAACTGGGTGGATGAAGAAGTTCATCGTTGCAATACTAATAATTGGCCATTAATTACATCGCGAAGCCCAGATGATATTTCGGCTTTTAACCAAGCCATTGTGCAAGAATTGAGTAATTAATAAAAGCTAAAACCAAGCGTCCCATTAATATAATCGGACGCTTGGTTTAAAGATGAAAATATTAAATTATTGACTGATTAATTTATAAAAATGCTTCATAAATCATTTGAATAATAGTAAACATCCACTATTGACTCGTTTTACCTAGACCACTAGCATAACTCCAATAAAATTTACTTTGGGTTTTTATCCTTGTTGATGACGTGCCATTTATATAATTTACGTTCAAAATTATCTGATATTAATTTTTTTACATTTAAATCAACAGCTATCGCCATAACTGTTCTAGCTTTTACCGGCTGTACATCTTTCAGTGGAGGTTCAGTGGCTAAACGATCTGCTAAATTATCCACGGGCATACAAAAAGCATATGCTGTTGCGCCAGATACTGCGAATCGTGTATCTCCAATGATTATTCAAAGTGCAGAAAAATATGCGGTGGATCCCTTACTATTAGCCGCTATGATTAGACAAGAATCTAGTTATAGAAACTATGCTATTTCACCAGCGGGTGCTGTGGGGCTAACTCAAGTAATTCCGCGTTACTGGCAACAGATATGTCCAGGTGATTTAAGTGATGAATATCATAATATTAATTGTGGAACGTATATTCTAGCCTCCTATAACGATAAAACGGGAAGTTGGCCTAAAGCGCTTGCTTATTACAATGTTGGACCTACAGGCTATAATTCTAATCTTAAGATGAAGAAACAAGGGGAAAAATATGCCCGACAAGTTAAACAACATCACACTACCTTAAAAGATGCTTTATAAATTAATCGAAATCCTCCTATCAAATTAGATTGGAGGTAATTCTGCCTACTCATTTGATCTCTTGTGTAATAAACAAAAACTTCCCATAACTTTTATTAGCAAAAAAGTACCCCCTTGCTTTCAAACTTCGTTTGATGGGAGTAACTAGCTTGAAGTTTTCATATCCATCGAATCTATCACTAGCAATTCATAATGTGTATGCTCACTTCACCACTCGACTCCCATAAATAAAGCAAGATCCAAGACTGAAATTTCAAGTTTATTGGCTTTCTGAAAATCTATTGCTTTCCGGTCATAACACAAGCTTATACGGCTTATTGGACTCTCCTATACTTGAATCCATATAAATATAGTGATCGGTAAGATGATCATGCAATTTCAGCACTTTATTTTGAACATAAAAAACCCCCTCAATCTTAAGATTAAGGGGGGTTTTCAGGAATAATGAGCTGGCGATGACTTACTCTCACATGGGTAACCCCACACTACCATCAGCGCAAAGAGGTTTCACTTCTGAGTTCGGGAAGGGATCAGGTGGTTCACTCTTGCTATTGTCGCCAGCACAACTGTTTATGGATACTTGCCTCGGTCTTAGCTGCACTTTTTAAGTGTATGCCTGGGCTTTTTCCAAATCTTG